>JAKSLT010000047.1 GCA_024401055.1 Bacteroidaceae bacterium
GCCGCAACGCGGCATAACAGCAAGAGCCTGCGGATGTTGTGCCCCGATGGGGCGGTCGTAAGTACGGCAACCATGTACCAGGGGCGCTGCCCCTGGCTGGGGTGTGTCACCCCTTCGGGGTATGCGTAAGCCCCCTCGCATAGAAATCTTACAAATCTCCAGCATTTATAAGGAATACGCCAGATTACATTCTTTTTTAGCGGACACTAATAAAATCATATAAATCATAAATTCATCATATAAATCTTCATAACGCCGTAGGCCGCTGCACTGGCTATAATGATTATTATAAAAAGAGAACGCCTCCGTGCCAAACAGGGGTTGGCGCGGAGGCGTGATGTTTTTTTGCGAGGCAGAGCCGCGGGAGGGGTTTACCGGGCGGCGATGCACTCGATTTCTACGAGGGCACCCTTGGGCAGGTCCTTCACGGCAAAGGCGGAACGGGCGGGGAAGGGAGCCTGGAAGAACTCGGCATAGACCTCGTTCATGGCGGCGAAGTCGGCAATGTCGGCGAGGAGGACGGTGGTCTTCACGACGTTCTGCATGGTGAGGCCGGCCTCGGCGAGGATGTGCTGCATGTTGGTGAGGGACTGGCGGGTGAGTTCCTTGATGCCGCCGGCGGGGAACTGGCCCGTGGCGGGGTCGATGGGGAGCTGGCCGCTGACATAGATTGTGCCGTTTGCTTCGATGGCCTGACTGTAGGGGCCGATGGCTGCGGGAGCCTTGGGAGAATGGATGGATTGCATGGTATAATTTTGAATTAAGAATTATGAATTATAAGCATTAGAGATATATAGGTAGGTTCTATTAATTAGTTATTTCTTCCATTCAGGGTAGTATTCTATGCTCGGCTGCTTTTGGTCTCTTCTCTCGTATCTTCCTTCCTTTCTTTCAGTCACTTTTGTAGGCGTACAAAAGTAGTGCCCGCACCGCTCCTTCATGAAAGAAAGAAATCTATACTTTTGGACGTTTCCAAAAGTCGGAAGAGCCGCAAAACCACCGCGAGCTAATTTATAGAACCTACCTATAATCTTATTGGGAAGGACTGTGGAAGATTATTGCTACTCGCATTGGGCTGAAAGCCCTTAATTGTATACCGTAGGGCAGAGCGACCGAAGGGAACGCCGCCCTAGGGTCGCATGTGCGACAACCGTGCTTGCCGCAACGCGGCATAATTATTGCGGGGCACCGCCCCAATGCTCTGGTCTGAAAAATAGCCCCCTCCGACGCTTCGCGCCACCTCCCCCCACGGGGGAGGGACACTTACCCAGCATTTGCAATCAAAAACCTAGGGCGGCGTTCCCTTCGGTCACTCTGCCCTAGGCTAGGATGTTTCGGGCTTTCAGCCCTTGCATAAAGGGAAGCCTTACACTGAGGTATCTTCCGGCCTCCTACATCTGCTCTATTTACCAATCACTTCCTTAAAAACAGCCTACAAGTGTTTTCACTTCCCGAAGAGGCGGGCGAAAAAGGATTTCTTTTCGGGTGCGGGCTGGGAGAAGAGTTCCTGATAATAGGTTTCGAAGGAGCGGCGATGGTGCACAATGTCGTAGATAACGCCCCAGTCGGGGAGCTTGCCGAGGTTGCGGTCGTCGATGTAGAGGTCGGCGGTAAGTTTGCGACAAGAGGGGACAACCTCTGCCTCTCCTTTATCGGCATCAGGGTCAACGGTGCCGCCTTCACTTGCAGTTGAATGAGCGGGGTCTTCGCCGGGATAGTTTGAATTGACGGCGTAGAATTCGAGCCCGCGCTCACGGCAGAAGTCGATGGCATCTTGCAGGAGTTTGCCTTCGCGCACGGTCCAAAGGATAAGGACATGGTGCTCCTTCTGGAGCTCCAGGAGTGTGCGTATGGCAAAGGGGCGCTCGCGACCTATCTCGGGGTAGCGGTGCTCTACGATTGTCCCGTCAAAATCTACGGCTATTGTCATGAGTGGCAGAAAGCAGGGTGAATGGTTAGGCTATTCTTCGGTGGTCTGCTCGGCGTCGGTGGTCTGCTCGGCTTCCGACTGCTCGTCGGTGGTGGTAGCAGCACCCTCTTCAGTGGTGGCTGCACCTTCTTCAGTGGCGGCAGCGCCTTCCTCGGTAGCGGACTGCTCCTGAGCCTCTGCGGCTTGCTGAGCCTGCTGGGCTTGGGCGGCGCGCTCCATTTCCTCGGCATCTTCAATGGCGAGGCGCTCCTGGGCTTTCTCCACTGCGGGGGCAGCAAACTTAACGTCCTCAAGGGTGCTCACGTTGCCGGCATATTTTCCGTTGCCCATCTTGACGGCCTTGGCGGAATAATAGTAGGCCAGTTCAAGGTCGGCGAGGGCCTTGTCACGGTTATCGTTGCTCTTGCGGGAGATGTAGGCCTGATAGGCGTCAACGCCGGTGGAATAGTAGGAGGTGGCGAGGGCACTATAGACGAGGAGCTTCTCCGTGGCGGTCAGGTCGTCATTCTTGGAGACAATGTTTTCATGATAGAAGCGACCGGACTTGTTGGCAGAGACGAAATCGGGGAGATACGAGGTGTGGCCCTTGTCCTGAATAGCGGCATGATTGGAGAGGAAGCGGGTGCGGTCGAATGTCTTCTGATAATCGTCCGACACGGCACCGAGAACATAGTCCTGACGCAGGTTTGCATAGAAACTGTACTGTTCCTGCTGCAAGGTGGCGTCGGCGGCCTGACCGTGGTTCATGCCGAGCATATAGCTGTCGAGCGTGTCGCAGACGGCGGTGAGCACGCTTTCGTCTGCCTTGAGTTCCTGTATGCGGCCGCGCAACTGACTGTCGATGTTACCCAGATATGCGGCTGCAATCTCGGGACGTACATCCGTGTCGGGCTCACCTTCGAACTCGTTATAGAAGAGTTTGTAGGCGGAACCGGCCACTGCGGGGAGTTCGGCCTGATTCTTCGTGGTGAGGATGTAGTTGTAGGTGACGAGGAAGAGGTTGCGGGTGTGGCGCTGCACGTTGGAGAAATCGTTTTCCTTGCACCATGCAATCTTCTCGAGCATCTCGTCGCGATAAGTCTCATAGTAATGCGTGCGGTAGTCGCCCTCGGCAATGGCAAGCATGTCCACCATAGCGTTGTACTTCTGCTGAAGGGCGTTGGCGGCGTAATCTTCGTTGGAAGAATTGACATACTTGTTGAGGAAGGTGTTGCCTATCTCAGCATAGCTGTATATCGTGTCGAGAGGAAGGGTGCGGTTTTCTTTCTCGGCAGCTATCACATTGAAATAGGCCTGTGCCAGGTTGAGTTCGTTACCGCCTATGTCGCCATTGGGGTCAACCTTGAGAACTTCTTCAATCTGCTGCTTACGGGCTGCGATTTCTGCCATGTAGTTGCCGTTGCGCTTTTCGGTGTTGACGAGGGCGGCCAAGAGTTCACCCTTGATGCTACCGTCTTCGCCGTCATAAGCGGCGACGCTCTTCTTCAGGTATTGTGCGCGCAGGGCATCGTCGCCGGCCCAAGTGGCACCGCGCTGCGTCATGTTGTAGTCTTCGTAAGTGTAGAGGCTGTCAACGAACTGGCCACCGGTGACGTATGCCATGCTCTGCAGATATTCGTCGCGGAGGCTGCGGAACTGCGTGGAGTCGGCATTGCACATCTGGAAGTAAGCCCTGAGCTTATAACGGTGGGTACGGATGTCGTTGTTGTTGTATGACAGGAAACGGTTGGCCTCGGCGAGGAGGTCGTTGTAGGCAGAGGTATTCTTCTCGTTTTTCTCGCGCAGAATGGCGGCGCGGTTGCTCTTGCAGAAGAGATAGCCGTCCACGGCCTCGGAGGTGTAGATGTCGTGGGGCAGGGAACTTGTGGAATTGAGATAGTTGCCATAACTGGCAATGGCTTTTTCGTAGTATTCCATAGCCAGGTCGTGCTCGCCGTTGTTCATGGCTTCGGCAGCCTGCATACGGTCGAAATAGGCTAGCATCACGGCGATGTCGAGAGAGTCTTCCATTGAAGGTTGAAGCTTGAGCACCTCATCAAAGTCGGTGCGGCACATACCTTCTTCCTGAGCCTCGTAGCGCAGGCAACCTGCGGTCATGAGGAGGTTGCGATAAATCTCCAGACTGTCTTTTGCACTCTCGGCAATTTCCTCGAGCTGCATAGCGGCGCCATTGAGTTCCGTATTCTTATTGGAACGGTCGTTGGCCTTTCCGTAGCTGATGCCCAGAGCCTGATGATTGTAGGCCGAGAGCATATTGGTGTAGGCATAACGGGGGTGCTTCTCCATAAGGGTACGCACCACGGCATCGGCAGACATAAAGTCGCCCTCGTCCACAAAGGCCTTGCCGATGGCGGCCAGCTGCACCTTGTCGGTGCCCATGGCATTGACGACGGCGTCTATCTTCTCGGAATCCAGAAGAATCGTGTCGCCGAGGACGTTGGTGAGCTTGTCAACATTGACGTCGTCATACTTCACCTTCATGGTCTTCAGCGTGGCCTTGTCATTGGCTTCGTAGGCGGCAATAATCTTGGCGGCACGTGCGGACTCTGTCGTCTTCTTCTGCAGCAGGCTGCGCAGCTGGGCGGAAATCTTGGTCTTGGCTTCGGCCGTGGCGGGCTCCATTTCAGGAGACTGATAGTCAAACGTTCTGAATACTTCCTGAGCGTTGGCTGAGAGAGTAGCCAGTATCAGTGTGGCAGCATATATAATTAATCTCTTCATCTTTATGATTTGTGTGAGAGTGTCTGTGTTTTGGTTTTGTTAGAAGGCATACTTTACGCCGAAGAGGACACGGCCCATGCCGTCCACGCCCTGCGGACTGTTGTAGAGTTTGGTGGTGTGGACGCTGACGGCGGGTTCCATGAAGATGCTGAAGGTCTTGTTGAGTTTGTAGCCCAGCTGGAAGCCTGCTTCCACGCCGAAGCCATTCTCAACGTCCTTGTGGCGGGCGAAGCCGAGGTTGTAGTTCACACCAAGGAAGCCCATGAGTTCACCGCGGAGATAGCGGGTCTCATCGTGGGTGAAGAGGCTGAGGAGGTTCATGATGTAGTCAGCCTGTATAGTAAGGTTGTTGTGACGAATCTCGCGCTGGCCTGCCTTGTCGAAGAGGTCGAAGTTGGAGTTGCTGACGCCCACACGGAAGCCGGAGAGGTAGTTGAGCCAGCGGCCATAGGTGGCACCCATGTCGAAGGTGAGTTTCTCGGGCTTGTTGACATGCAGGAGAGTGTAGGTGTTGCAACCGGTGCCGACGGCCAGGGTGACGAAGGAGTCCTTGATGTAATCCTTCTCGTCGTCGGTGAGCTCGCGCTCTTCGTGAGTGCCGAGGCGGTAGTTGATACCGGCCATCAACTGGGGGAAGACGTCGGAGAGACGGCTGCCCTTACGCTGACCTTCCCAGTTCCAACGCACGAGGGGCTCGGCGTAGAGTTCCACGCTGGGGGAGATGCGGAAGACGAACTGACCGCCGGTGTGGATGTCGGCGAGGAAGTGGAGCTTGGTGTCATAGGCTTCCATGTACTGAGCGCCGAGGTTGAAACCGGCGAGGGCGCGGAGGCTGAACAGACGGGTGTCGCTATAGCCGTAGCACATCGAGGTGATGTCGAGGATATAGTCGGCACCGAGGAGAGCCTGGGTGTTGCGGGTGTGGTTGATATTGCCATGACGATAAGCGCGGCCTTCAACATTCACACGCCAAGCGCTGACGGGATGGAACCACTTACCGAAGCTTATACGACCTACGCCGCCCCACTCATCGGTGAGGGAGTAGAAGTTACGCAGAGGTATCTCCACGCCGGCGGAAGCACTGATGAAGCAGCGCTTGTCGCTCTCGTCGAAGATTTTCTTGGATGTAGCGTAGTCGAAGTTTTCGGGATGCACCTGCATACCGACCATGATGCCGGTCTGGATGTTCTTACCCATGGAGGAGGGGTAGATGGCACCCTTGGTGTATATCTTCATCTCAGGCTGGATGAAGAGGCTGTAGTTGCGATTGAAGTTGAGCGTAGGCTGCAGAGCTACGTCCACAGCGAAGCGGGGCTTCCAGATATGATGGTACCACTGGAGGTGGGGACCTACGAAGGCATTGAAATCAAAGCGGCGGTCGGGGTTGTAGCCCCAGATGGCGTTGCTGAGACTTACGGCGTACTCAGCACCGAAGCCCATGGTCTCGCGGTGGTAGTTGGGGTTGGTCTCGTCAGGACTGAAGAGACGGGCACCGTTGAGGTTCATGCGGATACCATTGACGGAGTTGAACCAGCGGCCGAAGGCGAAGTAACCGCCATAGCCCTGGAAGTCCTTCATGTTGTGGCGGGCCATCTCGCTCCAAAGTATCTGGGGGCCGGCGGCCAGCTCGAAGAACCACTTGTTGTAGGCCTTGCCGTCATCGGTCCAAGGAGTGGTCTGTTCGTTATGCTCACGTATCTCGCGGACGTTGGAAGAGATCTTCTGATAACGCTCGGAGAGGGTGTTCTTGAAATGAGTCAGGCCTTCTTCAATAGTATTGACGTTATGGTTCCAGCCCACATAGAGCATGGGGTTGATAATCTGACGACGGCTATAGACGTCGGTCTCGAAGAGGTAGGCGAGCTGAGGTTCTACGTAAAGTTCGTCTTTCTTCGTAATCTTAAACGCACCCTGTACGCCGATGTGCATTTCGGCGTCGAACTCGGCGCCCGTCTGGCTATAGGCACCCACGCCCATCTTGAGGCCCACCAAGGGACGCAGATAGAAGAGGCGGTCCTTATAGCCAAAGGCCATGTTGGTGAAGTCGAGCAGGTAGTCGGCACCGAGAGTGGTCTTGACCTGACGGCGGCTGCGCTCAACGGGGTCAACCTTGAAGCCAGTCATCGTGATGTTACCACGCAGGGCACTGACAGGGGTGAACCAGCGGCCTACACTGAAGCGGCCAGAGAAACCGTACTGTCCGAAATTAAGATTATGCGTATAGCCGGCTGCCAGGCTCATGAAAGGATGATGCTCCTGGCCGAAGTCCTCGCGATAGTCGGCATAGTCGTAGCCGAAGGCACGGAGCTGGGCACCGACAGACACGGCAGTGAGGGCGTCAAGGTTGGTGCCGGTCCAGGGCATGAATTTCTTGCCGAAGATTCTCAGCTGAGGCTCTACGAACAAGCTGAACTGAGGCAGGATATAATAGTGAGCCTGCATGCTGAGGGAGAAGCCGGGATTGAACTTGTGCACCTTGCGGGTGATATAGCCATTGATGAAGCCGAGACCGGCGACAAACTCAAAAGGCCTGTGCTCGCGATAGCCAGCCAGCGCATTGGTAATGTTCCACAAGTACTCCACGCCCATGCCGGCATAATAAGTAGTAGGCTTTGTGGCATCCTGACGCAGGGGACCGCCTTCTGCAAAGATACGGAGACCATGAGTAGGCTTGAACCATTCACCTACGCCAAGTAATGTGCGGGCGGTGATAAGGTAGAACTCGCCGTCGGCGCGGATTGAGCGTTCCTCACACGGTACTTGCATGCCGCCCTCAACTTGTAAGAACAGGTGGTCATACCACTTCTTATGATAGAAGCTGGGATTGCGACTGTCGCGAAGCCACTTCGTGTGCATGTCCTGATGGAAGGTAAAACCGGCAAGCAGAGAGAGCACAACGTCACCCTTGTTGGGGTCGGAAATGGGGAAGTCCGTAAGGTAGTTCTTCTGGTAAACATCCACGCGGGGCTCAAAATAGAAGTCCGTCATCGGCATGAAGTGGTAGTTGAACTGGAAGCCAGTACCGATACCGAGGGAGCCATGACGTTTATTGTCAAGGATGTCGCTCCAGTTGTAAGTGAAGCCAAGCAGGTAATTGATGTAGAAAGGTCCTTCTGCGCGACGATTGTATGTGGCATTGCGCTGGAAAGCGCGGGTCAGGTTCCACATGTAGTCGAGTCCTGCACCGATGGTGGCCATGCGGGGCAAGTTCCCATTCTTGTATGCACCGGCGTTGGCAGAGAAGCGGAGACCGCTGGTGCGATTGAGCCACTTACCTATGCCGAGGTTGAGGCGAGGGCCGAGGTTGCCGCCGAACTTCTCGAAAGGCATACCCAAACCGCCGGACATCTGGAGGAACCAGTCGTTGCCGCGCGAGCTGAGGGTATCTGTATGATGCTGCAAGCCCCACTCGGGAATCTTGCGGAAGCCCAAACCTGCGGTGACGCCGAGGCTGTATGCATAGCCGTCACTGCTGCTGCTCTTCAGCACGTCGCCCGGATGGTATATGCTGAGGCGGGGCTCAAGATACAGATAGTTGTTGGAAGAGAAGTTATAGATACCGCGCAAGCCGAGGTGACCGCCGAAAATGAGGTCGCCCTCCTTCTTGCTCTCCTTGAGGTTCTGGTTGGTGAAGTAGCCCACGTCAAGGCCAGCCACGCCATAGAACTCAAACTTCTTGGGTTCATAGTATGTGCGGTTGCCCACAGCGCTGAAGTTGAGCAGGTAATCCAGACCCAGGGTGTAGGCCGTGGCATCAAGAGACTCTCGCTTGTTGCTCAGAATATTGGTAAAGGAGTCGTGAGACTTAAGAGGGAGCTGTTCCAGAGCGAGAGAGGCACGCCAGCCGTGCTCCGGCGTAATCCAGTCGCTGAGGCCCACGCGCAAATGAGCGCCCGTACCCATCTTATAGTTTCTGCGTGCACCGTCGGCACGTGCCGTGCCCCATGCAATACCGCCGCCCAAATCAAGCATAGCCCTGTCGAGGAAGTGCTTCTGGGGGAAGTGCTTGCTGATAGGCTTGTACTTGAACAGGCTGTCCTGCACGAGGAAGTAGTCGCCTCGCTTCAAGCGTGCGACAGTGGCCGTCTCGCTGCCGTCCTGACGACGGTTCTGATTCTTATCCTGATACTTGGTGGGGAAGTCATCGGCCACGAACTGCGTGGCTTCTTCGATATCATCCACCTCGGCATTGACCTCTGCGGAGCGGTTGATGGTGTCGTTTACCTCTATATTATATATATAAGGTGTAGTCTTGGCCGCCGACATTGCCTGAAGGGGCAATGCCAGTGCCAGCAAGATAGGGAGTTTCATGTATTTTGTCTTCATCGTTCTATTAAATCTCCTTTGCACGGTTCTTGCGTGTTACCTTAATGTTCTTAATTACTTCCTTATCACGTTTGATGCGGTCCATCACTTTGAAGAGAGGCTTGAGGTCGCGCTGGGCGTAGGCCATGGAATAGAGCGAATTGTCTTGCTCCAGGGCTTTGGCGAGATAGGTTGCGCCCTCCTCAAGGTCGGTGTCATAGTAGTCCAGCACTTTGTACGTGCCGTTGCGACGGCTGTAGTCGCGTCCGTAGCAGAGTGCGCGCACGATATTGTTGACGGCGATGGTGTCGCTTATCTGCTCTAAGTCGAGAGACTGCTTCTTGGCGTCGCGCAGTTCATCGTCTGTAGCGTCGCGCAGAGCCAGGGTGCATACCACCTTATTGATGGGGTCAATGCGTCCGAGACTCTCAATGTGCTCACGCTTCACCTCTCGGTTGGCATCAATAAGGTCACCGATAAGCTTTATGCTCTCCGACTCTTCACCTGCGCTGGCATTGCGCTTTGAGCGATAGAAGTTCACTAGGCCTCGAGCATAGCCATACTTCTTGTTGAGGAGATAGGCTGCGGCCTGATTGAGCAGCACCATGTCGGGCACGCCATGAACGAGCGTATGGTTCTTGGCATCCCTAAACGTACGGTTCGGAGCTACCAGATAGTTGCGCAGCAATGTAGTGTCACCCACGCCGCGATGCAGCAATATGGCACACAGGTCGTTGCTGTATATCAGCATTTCATGACTGTTTGAAAGCAGGTTGCCTACGCGGTTGTTATTCACTTTCTGAATACTGTCGTTAGGAGCCTTCGTGTTGATGAGCTTGTCTATTTCCTCAAGTTCCTCTTTGTAGAGAGCCCTCTTTTTGTCATAGATTTCACGGCACACCTTCTCAGCGCCCTCCCAGTCACCGAGGCTGGCGAGATAGCGATAGACAGAGGTATACATGAAGTCCTGACTCAACGTCTTATTCTCATACTTTTCGAGCAGCTCTTCGTCGGTATAAGCCGAAGTTATCACATATTTAATATTAAAGCGCGTGACGCGCACGGCATCGAGTGCTCTTTTCAAAGTGTCGGCAGGCACTTTGCTGCGGAGCTCTGCCTCCGTGATGGGGTCACCGTTCTCTCTGTCGAGGAAACCCCATTCGCCCAAAGTGTCGGCCACGCTCTCCCAAGAGGCAATCAGGGCATTGGTATGCAGGGACACGTTTGAGCCTATTTCGCTGGAGAGGAAAGGACGGATGCTCTGCACACGGCCGGCAGCCAGGCGCTGGTTGGTGTCCACATTGCCGTCAGGCGAGGCATAACCCACGATATCCACCTCGCGGACGTCTGAATCGGGAGTGTTTTTAACTCGGCGAATGTTCTCCTTGGCCTTTTCTATCTCCGCGGCGTTGCTGGGATTGCTCATATCGATGTTGGTCTTGCCCGTCTCATAAAAGATTTTGAGGTCGCAAGCGTCATCATGTGCGCCGTCCAAGCGTTCGGGGAACCAGTAGTTGTTGGCTTTCACGTCAGAGGTCTTCTCAAGGAAGCCGCCCACGTCATAGCGCAGGAATCGCAGGGGATCCGAGCGTCCCTCAACGATGGTGTCGCAATGCTCGGAGAGTATTTTGTCATAGTCCGTCACTACCCATTTCACCATGGCGGCACAGTCGTTGCTGGCCATGCTCTCGTCCACCTTTATGTAGAAGGGCAGGCGGAAATACAGGTTTTCGTCGTCGCGCTGGCTGCCCTTCTGTGCATAATGCAGCTCATCGCGGTCGGTAAGGGTGTAGTCGTGGAGCAGGTCGTCGGTTATAGCCATCGTCTTGGCATAAGCATCGCCGGGCACACGGGGCGAGCCGTCATAGAAGGGCAGGCCCTGCTGATCGTGGTCGCGGGAAAAGACAGACTCGCGCAGTTCCTTGGCGTAGTAATCAGAGCCGTAGTACACGAGGGGGTCACCATAGTACGTGAGGTTGGTAGCCTTGTCCACCCACACGGGCTGGGCCACGATGCGATGGTTGCTCTTGAGCGAGTCTTTCGGCACGAGGAAACGCACGCCGAACGTCTCATACTCGCCCACGCGAGCGCCGTCTTCTGCCTCAGGCACGAAACCCGTGCCCACACGCAGGGTAGCCGTTTTGGAGGCCTCGCCCAGACGATACTGGAAATCCTTGATATCCACGGGGTGGATTTGCACGCTCACGGTGGTTTCGTTTCCTTTCACCTTGTCACAGTCAATAGTGAAACGAGCCAGTTTTGTGTCGGCGGGATAATGATATTCGCTTTCCTCGCGCGTCCACACGAGGTCGCCATCTACAAAATGCTTGGCGTCCCAAACGATGCACTCAAAGTTGAGCTTACCCAGCTTTTCAGTGCGGATTCGGTCGTCCATCTTCTCATTGTAGAGGTCGCCGCTCTTGTAGGTCTGTTTATAGTTCGTCTTCTTGCCGCTGCTTGTCACGCGATAGATGTGCACGCCGCCCAACGGGACGCGCGTATTGCCGTTCATCCAATAAGTCTTCACGTTAATCAGCAAGTCCTCAGCCTGCATCGTGCCTGCGGCCACCACTGCCATGAGCAGAATTGTCAATATTTTCTTCATAGCGTCTCTTTTTTACCTGATAAAATAAGTGACGGTCACGCCGAGTCGTAGCGGGGCGGGAACGATGTGGTATAAATAGTCGTTGTGCATCTTGCTTTTGGGGTCGTCGGGGTCCAGAGGATGGAGATTCACTCCTACCCCGTTCGAGCACTTATGGTCGCGAATGAAGGCGCAGCCCGCACCTATGGTGGCGCCGACATTCCAGCGCTTGCCCACCATCCATTCGTAGCCGTACACCGGGCCGAAGCCCAGCATGTCGCCCTGATGCGTGTCACCGTTGTCCCAGTAACACGTAAACATGGAGAGGTCGGCCATCAAGCCGAAATAATGTTCCTGAATACCATGCTTCTTGAAATAGTAGCGCACTTCGGGGGCCACGTTGAACACTTTCATGTTGTTTCCTCCGATACCGAACGTCTTCGGACGTCCCATAACTTCAAGATTGAGGGTGTAGCACTTCGACATGCGAACCTGCAAGTCAATGTTCGGGCTACCTGTCAGCCAATACAGACCGTTCGTGCCGACGCCGATGCGCTGGGCATTCGCGCACACGCTAACGAGCATCAGGCTCAGCAGGCCTAGTTTTTTCAACGACTTCATCATGCGTTATTTTTCTACTTTCTATGTTGTTTTTTATTTTTCGGCGTGGTTTTCCACAAGACTGTACCGCACAAAGACACGAGCCTTGTGTTCCTTCGTTTTTCCCGTCTTAAGGGGTTGTAATCCTCTGATTTTGTTCATCAGAACGCGATTGCTGCAAAATTACTTATTACTTTGTAAACCCGCGCAAAAAAAATGCAAAAAAAGCATATTTATTTTTAATTCACCTTCCTTGTGGCAAGTCAGCGTGGCAAATACAACTCTCGCGGGCGCAAATACTTCGTATTGGTAACCCGTCTTGGCAAATCCCATTTTCGGCCTGATTTTCCGCTCCTTTTTGTTCCTTCGCGTTCCTTGCGGCGCGTTTTTCTTTCCCGGCATTCGCGGTATGGTTCAGTGCGTTTTTCGCCAGTGCCGGAGCCAGTGTCTTTGTTTTAACATTTCGGAGTGTATCAAATGTTAAAATACACAGGAAACTCATTGCCCCTCACCGGGTATTGTCAAGAAAATATTTCACCGTCACGAAAGTACGCCTTATTCTTTTGCCCTTCTGATATTTGGAGGAACTCTCGCAGTTCAAGTGGAAGCCGAGAAATTTTCCTTCTATATGATTTTCTCAAAGAAAGATTCACCTCCGGCGCACCCGGCCTGTTCTCGACGTACTTAACATATCATCAACCACATCGTTCTCCCGCTTTTCTCCTCTTCACTATTTGCGCTGAGCAAAAATCATAAAAATCATACTCCATCATATAGATCTTTATCGCGCCGCAGGCTTAAGGCGCTGCGCGGCTATATTGATTCGTATGATGCCTTATGATTTTTATGATTCTTTCCTTGCCGTTGGCACTACTTCCCTTTTAAGCTTCATTTCTGGCTTTTCATTTTTCCCTTCTTCCCATTTAGTTTTTCCTTCTTCCCTTTTAGTGCGGAGAAAAAATCATAAAAATCATACTTCATCATATAAATCTTTATCGCGCCGCAGGCTTAAGGCGCTGCGCGGCTATATTGATTCGTATGATGGAGCATGATTTTTATGATTTTTTCCTTGCCGTTGGCACTTATTCCCTTTTAATTTGCCGTAGTTCCCTTTTAATTTTCACTGAAGGAGAAGTAGGAAAAATTAAAGGAGAACTAGTGCAAATTAAAAGAGGACTAGTGCGAATTAAATGGGAACTAATAAAAATTAAAAGGGGACTAATTCAGGCCAAAAGGGCATAAAAAAAAGCCGCATGGCGGCTGGTGGCAGTCGGGAGGAAGAAGGGAACGGCCGGAAGAAAGATGGGAACGGCCGCAAGGGGGCGGATGCGGAACGGATGTGTTCCTTTGTTTCACGTCTGGGCGAACGTTGCGCCGGGATGAGGAAGCTTGCCCGCGGAGGGCCTTCTCATGACCTGTATTTCTGACTTCCAAAAGGGAAAAAGCGTGGACGAAAAAGGGGAAAGCGCAACAACGGGAAATACAGGACGGACGACATGAAAAAAATTAAGAAAAACGAATGGGAATACGCCTCGATTGGCGAATTGTATATATAGAGGTGGGGAGAAAAAGGAAGTAAAAGAGGGAGTAGTGAGGAAGAAGGGCTGACGAGTGCAAAAATACAAAAAACTTTTCATACGCGCAAAATTTTTCTCCACTTTTTTCTTAGAAGGGGAGAAGGCTGGCGGGCACCCCTTCTTCAGTGCGCGGAAGGCCTTCGTTTTAGCCGTCGCGGGAAGCAGGAATGGGGGCTTTTGGGCTTTTTCGGGAGGATATTTATGGCGGTGTCGTATTTTTTTTGTAAATTTGCAGCCTCAATTATAGGCCCGTGATATCGAAGACAAGAATTCTGCTCACCGCTCTCATTGCGCTGGTATGTTCCTATGCCCTTGCGGAGTCGTACGACAGCATGTGGAAAAAGGCACTG
This sequence comes from Bacteroidaceae bacterium, assembly GCA_024401055.1. Taxonomy (GTDB): domain Bacteria; phylum Bacteroidota; class Bacteroidia; order Bacteroidales; family Bacteroidaceae; genus Alloprevotella. Next base: position 14,068 of record JAKSLT010000047.1, read on the forward strand.
AAGGCCAAGAACGAGAAGCAGTATGAACGCGCACATGAAATAATAGACAAGGTGTACGACCGCGCACTCCATGACGGCAACTCCCGCCAGCTGGCGCGCGTGCTCTATGCCTACGACGCGCTGAACGTGCGGCTGGAAGAGGACAGCATCGTCAGCAATGCCCACCGCATCTGGGATGCGCGCCACAAAGAACGGAACGCCACGGAGCACGTGTTGCTCACCCATATCCTCGGACGCCTCACCGACAGCGACTATCTCCTTGCGCTCTCCGTGGCCGACACGGCGTTTCTGCAGCAGCAGTCCGTAGGTCAGTTGCTGCCGCTGCATGGAGAAGGAACCCTCCTTGATCTCTTCACGGAGTATATCAACGAGCGCGACCTCCCCGACAGCGTTTTCGTGGGATGGGAGGCACCGCCCGTGGAGCAGCCGGCCACCGAGACGCCACGGAAGACATACGACTTTTCTACCGGCACAGCCGCAAAGACTGACGTGCCGGCAGTGCCTGAAACCGCCTCACGGCCTTCAACGCCCAATAGCAACGTGCCTGCATCGCAGCCCGCAAAAGGGGAAGCACCCAAGGCGGCTGGGACTACCGCTGAACTCTCCCCCAAAGGGGGAGTCGGAGGGGACCTCCCCCTATCCAGCGGTGCTTATTCGGCTTTCGTATTCAACGTGCCTGAAGGATTCTCGCGCATCTGCCTCGTGGAGAGCAGTACGGGCACGCCTGTCAAACGCTGGAGCCTGAAAAGGGACGACGGACACGGACAAGTGAACAACATCACCGCCGACGGCAACGGCCATGTATGGCAACGGCCCACGCAAATCCATAACTACGGCGGTCTCTTCGACTGGCATCTCTCGCCTCTCATCTCTGACGAAACGCAGGTCAACACCCTTGTGGCCAACGACTTCCACAGCGGCGACGCCTGGGGCAGCACGGCCATCCACGACGACAGCCAGCTGAAGATTGACATGGAAAGCGCCGACCCCGAGAACGGCACGTATTCCTTCACCGTCCGCGCGCCCCATCGCAACATCACGCTGATGCGCGACGTCACCGGCGGCGGCAAGCTCATCGAACAAAGGCAGTACGCCTTCTCGGACTTCATCCACTTCAGCATGACGTGGAAAGAAAGCTACGGCGACAAGGCCCTCGTCACCTTCGCCTACGTCTTCCAGGGTAAGCTTTACGAGGCACAGATGACCGTCACGCGACCGAAACAGTAACTCTACGATATAATTATACTCCGCATGCTTGAAATAAAAGACCTCCACGTGGCCGTAGAAGGCAAGGCCATCCTCAAAGGAGTGAACCTCACCATACGCGACGGCGAAGTGCACGTCCTCATGGGCCCCAACGGCTCGGGAAAATCCACCTTGAGCAACGTACTCGTCGGTAACCCGCGCTATGAAGTGACGCAGGGCAGCATAGTCTTCAACGGCAAGGACCTCCTTGCCCTCACCCCGGAAGACAGAGCCCACGAGGGCATCTTCATGTCCTTCCAGGCCCCCACGGAAATCCCCGGCGTGAGCATGACCAACTTCCTGCGCGCAGCCCTCAACGCCAAGCGCAAATACTTCGGCCTTGAGCCCCTGCCGGCTCAGGAGTTCCTCAAACTCCTCCGCGAGAAACGCCAGCTCGTGGGCCTCGACGCCCGCTTTATGAACCGCGGCGTGAACGAGGGCTTCTCGGGCGGCGAACGCAAGCGCAACGAGATTTTCCAGATGGCCGTCCTCGAACCGCTCTTCAGCATTCTGGACGAGACGGACAGCGGACTGGACGTGGACGCCCTGCGCACCGTGGCAGAGGGTTTCCAGTCCCTGCGCACGCCCCAGACTTCGGCGCTCGTCATCACCCATTACCAGCGCATGCTGGACTATATGAAGCCCGACTTCGTGCACGTGTTGGCCGACGGCCACATCATACGCGACGGCGACGTCAGCCTCGGCTACGAGATTGAGGAAAAAGGCTTCGAGTGGCTCCTGCAATAATACATACAAAAGACATTCCCCTGACGCGTGGACAATTATTATATACCCCAAGATAACCATCTGACGCGCTTCGTGCAGTTGCACGGCGGCGAGGACGAAATCGCGCTCACACTCGAGCCCGACAGCCGTCTGGACCTCTACTGCGTGGAACAGGAAGGGGGCCGCCGCACCGTAACCGTCAACCTCCGCGAGCGCGCCGCCCTTAACCTCGTCGTCCTCACCCTCCACGAGGGCGAGAGCCACCTCCGCCTCCACGTCAAACTCCTCGGCGAGGGCGCAGAGGTGAGCCTCAACGGCGCCGTGATAGGGAGCGGCGCGATGAAATCGGAGCAAGACCTCCTCGTGGAGCACTGCGTGCCCGGCTGCACCTCCACCATGCTCTTCAAACAGGTACTCGGCGAGGACAGCAGCGGATACTTGAGCGGGCGCGTCCTCGTTGACAGCGGCGCACAGCAGACCGCCTCCGAGCAGACCTTCGCCTCGTTACTCACCTCCCCCATGGCCCGCGCCCAGGCCCTGCCGCAGTTGGAAATATATGCCGACGACGTGAAGTGCAACCACGGTACCACCGTAGGAAAACTGGACGAGGCCGCACTCTTCTACATGCGGCAGCGCGGCATCCCCGAAGCCGAGGCCTGCCTCCTCCTCCAGCATGCCTTCGTGGGCGACGTGCTCCAGCACATCACCGACGAAGCCCACCGCGCCCGCTTCACCGCCCTCGTGGAACAGAAGTTCCGCGGACAAATCAGCCGCTGCAACGTCTGCAAAACGCCTTGCAAACAATGAATCGCCAAGACTTTCCCATCCTCTCCCGCGAGGTATATGGCCGGCCGCTCATCTACCTCGACAATGCCGCCACGACGCAGAAACCGCGCTGCGTGGTGGAGGCCATAAGTGAGGAATATTATAACGTAAACGCCAACGTCCACCGCGGCGTGCACTATCTCTCCCAGCAGGCCACCGAACTCCACGAAGGGGCCCGCGAGACCGTGCGCCGCTTCATCAATGCCCCCGACACGGCCGAGATTATTTTCACCCGCGGCACCACCGAGAGTCTCAATCTCGTGGCTACGTCATACGGGGAGGCCTTCCTTCACGAAGGCGACGAGGTGCTCATCAGCGAAATGGAGCACCACTCCAACATCGTGCCTTGGCAATTACTGCGCGAGCGCAAAGGCATCGTCATCAAGGTCATCCCGATGACCGACGACGGCACCCTCGACCTCCAGGCCTACGAGCGGCTCTTCACCTCCCGCACCCGCCTCGTCTGCTGCTGCCACGTGAGCAACGTGCTCGGCACCGTGAACCCCGTAAAGGAGATGGCCGCCATAGCCCATGCCCACGGCGCCCACTTCCTCGTCGATGCGGCGCAAAGCGTACCCCATCAGGCCGTGGACGTGCAGAACCTCGGCTGTGACTTCCTCGTTTTCAGCGGACATAAAGTGTACGGCCCTACCGGCATCGGTGTGCTCTGGGGCCGCAAGGAACTTCTCGACGCCATGCCTCCCTATCAGGGCGGCGGGGAAATGATTGCCCGCGTGACATGGGAGAAGACCACCTACGAGCGCCTGCCTTTCAAGTTTGAGGCCGGCACCCCCGACTACGTAGGTTCCCATGCCCTCGCCGTAGCCCTCGACTACGTCAGCGCCATCGGCATGGACGCCATCCAGCGCCACGAGGCCGACCTCACGGCCTACGCTCTGCAGAAGATGCGCGAGATAGAAGGCATGCGAATCTACGGCCACCCCGCCATGCCCCAGCCTCAGGCCGCCACAGTCCAGAACCATGCCGCCACGCCCCCGAGTCAGGCCGCCATGATTGGCGGCCCCCACCCCACAACCGCCCCATCCCTCCCCACAGGCCCCATTTCCTTCAATGTGGGCACCATCCATCCCCTCGACCTCGGCACCCTCCTCGACCGCCTCGGCATTGCCATCCGCACCGGCCACCATTGCGCCCAGCCTCTCATGGCCCGCTGCGGCGTGGAGGGCATGGCCCGCATCTCCTTCGGCCTCTACAACACCCGCGAGGACATTGACGCCTTCATCAGTGCCTTGCAGCGCGTCATAAAGATGTTTTAATCTTTCAATGCTCTACACCATCGTCATCCCTTATCGCGACCGCGCCGCGTTCCTTCCCGAAACGCTGGCGTCTCTGCCGCCTGACGCCGCCATTATCCTCGTTGACAACGGCAGCACGGACGACAGTGCCGCCCTTTGCCACGACTTCGCCGCCACCCGCCCCAACGTGCGCTGCATCAGCCAGCCCTCCGGCGGTGCCGCCGCCGCACGCAATGCCGGTCTGGCCGCCGTGGAAACGGAGTGGGTCTATTTCTTTGACTCCGACGACGTGTTTTCAGCCCCCGTCGCCTTCTTCCAGTGGCCGGACGTCGCCTCCTACGACGCCCTTGACGTCATCTGTCTCCCCACACAGATGGAGCGCAGCACCCCTGACACCACCCGCCTCATCCCCCGCGACTTTCGCCCCACAGCCTCTCCCGCCGGCCAGATACTCATCTCCATGCTCGCCACGCAGACCATGCTTCTGCGCACCGCTTTC
>JAKSLT010000048.1 GCA_024401055.1 Bacteroidaceae bacterium
TTCCCTGTCGTCAGGTAGCAATGGTTCCAAAGGTCGCGCATCTTGTATGTCTTGCCGGCCTTCAAGGCGGTGAGGTCACCCAACTTCACCCTGATATTGCGGCCGAGGTCGCTCAAGTTCGTCACCGACAGCGCCGGATGGCCGTCAGCCATATCCTTCTGCATCACGATGTAGTCCTTCGTGTCGTATATCGGTTCACCGGCCTGGCCAAGCGGGTCTTGGTCGAGGGCGATGACTTCCTTGTTCGTGATGATGGCGAGATCCGTGGCATAGTCCTTGTTCACCACCGTCTTACCCGTCAGGTCGTTGGGCTTGCCGTCCAGATTGGTGATATTGTTGGAGAGCGTCAGGGGCGAGGCGAACATACACCACAGGCCGAAGTTCGTCAGCGACTCCTCATAGTTGAGGCCGGGCTTATGGCCTGCACCGCCGGCATTGCTGGGGTAGCCCGTACCGTGGAGCCCCACTATCAGCATATCGGCGTCGTTCCAACGATTCACGCCCTGATAGGCCCATATCTTCTTCATCACGTCCAGCACTTGCTTCACGCCGCCGCGATAGGCGGGGTCGTCCCAGTAGTCGCGTGTGTCTGCCGTGCAGCGCCAGCAAGTGGCGCCCGTATTGGCGGCCCACAGCCACGGCTGACGGCCACCCCATTCGCACATATAGAGTTTGAAGTCGCTCGGCTTCTTGCCGGCCTTCGTCATAGCCTTGTCGAGTGCCGTGCCCATTGCCGTGTAAGCCTTCTCGGCATCTTCCGGCGTATCGCCACCGATAGCGTTGCAGAAGTCGTATTTCAGAAGGTCGAAGTCCCACTTCACGAAATCTTCGGCGTCCACGTCCTCATAGCCGTAGGAGCCGGGCTGTGCGCCGGAACAGGTGTAGGAGCCGGCATCGGAGTAGGTGCCTATCTTCAGGCCTTTGCCATGAACATAGCGCACGAGGCCCTCATAGTCCTGGAACTTCGGGCCCCATTGCAGTCGTCCGTCGGCGCTGCGGTCGTGCTTCGCCCACTCGTCGTCGATACACATGTGGTCGTAGCCTGCCGCTTTCAGTCCGAAGGTGTCGAAGCCGTCGGCAATGGCCTTAATGATGTCGCTGCTGATGTGGCTCTGGAAGGCGTTCCAAGTCAGCACGCCCATAAACGGGGTAGGCTGTGCCAGTTCCTTGCTCACCGTGAAGCCCACGTCCACCTTGCGGCCGCCGTTCAGCGTCACCGTGTATTTATACTCGCCGGCGGCAGGGGCCTTGCCGTAGATATACTTATACCCAGGCCGGTCGGTCATCAGCGCGAGGCCTTTCGGCAGGCCTTCCACGCCCGTCACCTCGTCGCCCGCGAATGTCACGAGTTTATGCATAAACGGTCTGCCCGGCAGACTATACATCTTGTTGGCACAGTTCAGGGCAGCCTTCTGTTCTTTTACATTCTGTGCGTTCATCCCGGCCACGAGGGCGAAGGTAGCGATAAGGAATATTATACGTCTCATTATTTATATATATACTTCTGCGCGGCAAAGTTACAAATAAGCGAGCGAAAAACAAAGGGAAGCCGCGTTTTTCTTTGTTTTTCCGAGCGAAAGTAACTTGGGACGAAGTCCAGAGTTACAAATAAGCGAGCGAAATACCAAATAAGCATAGCGAAATTTGAGTATTTCCAAGCGGGAGTGACTAAAAACGAAGGTTATAGTTCTATAATTAGCGTTTCCTTACGAAACCGAGCGGTTTCCTTAGTCTGTTGTCTGTTGTCTGTTGTCTATTATCTATTGCGTGTCTCAAAAAAAGAGGGACGCCCGTCGTGTGCGTCCCTCCTTCAGAGAGTATGTATTCAGGGGAAGGCTGCGCCTCCGCTCCCGTTGTCCTTATTTGATGACCTTTCGTCCGTTAACGATACTTACGCCCCTGGCAGCCTTGTCAAGACGGCGTCCGGTGAGGTCGTAAGCGCCATTGAAGTTGGTGGCGGTCGTCACGGTGTTGATACCATCAGTATCCTCGAAGTCGAGGATGAAGCCCTGAACGTTGGCACTGTTTGCCTTCTGATAGAAGGCGCGGTTGGCCTTGAAGGTTGCGCCCTCGAATCTGTAGAAACCTTTCCTGCAATCAACCTCGGAGAGTACAAAAGGCGTATAGCCCGCCTTGACTGCGGTGCTGACGCTCGTATCCTCGTTGACGCCTTGCAGGGTGTGGAACTCATCGGAGAGCGTGCCGGTGTAGGCCTGGGTGGTGTAGTCGAAGACGTGGTCGCCTTTGGCACCTTCGATGATATAGCCCACGTTGGCCTTGAGGATATTGCTGTCAAGGGCGGTGGCGTGGAGGGAGTTGCCGTTCGTCTCGGAGCATACGTATGCCGTAACCTCGTCGGGGACGATGGCGTTGCGGGGCAGATAGAGGGTGGAGAGGCCACACTCGCTGATGGTGAGCGTGTAACTCGTGGGGGGCAGGTCCTTGAAGTTTACGGGGTAGATGTACCACACGTTGTTGGCGCCCGTAGTAATCTTGCCTGAATCCCAGAAAGAAACTTTGTGGACGGGGCTGGTGTTGGTGTTGGCATTGTCCATAATGAAGCCGTAGGTGGTGCCGTCGGTAGTGGCGGAGAGGGCTATGCCGTTGGGTGTCGTGCCGCTGGTGGCGGCAGGATAGACGAGGAAGTTGAGGGCATCGGTGGGATGGGCCACGATTTCCACGTTTCTGGCCGGTGTGGCGCCATTGTTTGTGGCGAGGTAGCGTCCCGTAGCAAACTGCACTTTATAGGCATTGGTGATGCCAGGGACGAAGCGTACGATATACTGTGCCAGCTCCTCGGCGGGCGTGCCGGGGATGAAGATATTGGAGACAGTGAGGTCGCGTTCGCGGCCAAGGACTTGCCCGGCGCCGTTTTCGCGCAAGGGGGTCTCCTTGTCGCGAATCTGCGTGACGACATACCACTGATTGGTCTGCACCGTCGTGGTCTTGGCGCCAACGCTGACCAAGGTGGCACCGTCAACAAGCGTCGGGACGGGTTCGGGCTTCTCACCGATTTCCACGGGATAGAGATACCACACGTTGTTGGTGCCCGAGGTCACCTTGCCTGACGCCCAGAAGCACATCTTGTGGGGAGGCGTGAGGGTGGCGTTATCGTTGTCCAAGGCATAGCCGTAGGTGGTGCCGTTGGTGGTGGAGGAGAAGGCAAAGCCATCCGTCTTCGTGTTGCTGTTGGTGGCGGGATAGACGAGGAAGTTGAGGGCTTTTGAAGAGGCTTCCTGGGCCACTATTTCAACGCTCTGGGCAGGCGTGGCACCGTTCTTCGCGGCGAGGTAGCTGCCCGTGGCGAACTGCACCTTATAAGCGTTGGTGATGCCGGGGACGAAGCGCACAAGATATCGCGCCAGTTCCGGGGCGGGAGTGCCCGGGGTGAAGAGCTCGGAGACGGTGAGGTCGCGTTCGCGTCCCACCACCTGGCCGGCACCGTTTTCTACGACGGGGGTCTCCTTGTCGCGTGTCTGCGTCATAATGTACCACTGGCCTTCATTTATCTGCGTGGCCTTGGCACCTACGCTCACGAGGGAGGTGCCCTCAACGAGCGTGGTAGGCTCGGCGGCGAGGTATTTCTGGTTGTGGGCTATGAGGGCGTTGGTGAGGTCCTTGCCGCTGGTGGTGGCGAAGTCCATCAGTACGATGCCGAGACGGCCCGTCTGAGTTTTCACATGGCTGAGCACGGCGGGATTGACGGTATTGGCATACGATTCGGGACTGCCGGAAAGGCTCGCGTAGGTGACATACCATCCGTTGGAGGCATCGGCAGCCGCAGCGGAGAGGTTGGCGTTGGTGTAGGTAATCTTCTGGTCAGTGTTTATATTCTCATAGGCATCCTCCACGGTGGCATCGACTATTACGGTTTTGTTTACGTGATAGATGACGGACTTCTGCTGCTGGGTGTTGTTACTCCAGTCGAGGCGGCCGCCATAGACGCAGTCCTCCGTGTTGCTGTCGGAACCGTAGGGGGTGTTGCTGAGGAGGATAATCTTGCCGCGGCAGGAGTTGAGGCTCATACCGGGCGTTATGCGGGACAGCACGTGCTTCCTGTTGTTCTGCAACCAGGTGCGGATGGAAGTGCGCCAGGTGGAACTGTAGTCGGTGAGGCTGCCAAAAAGTTCGCTGTTCTCCTTCTGTATGCGCACGACGACGGTCTCCGTGGGGTTCTTCTCAAGGAAAGTGACGAATGTGTCCATAGCGTCCTTGAACTTCACGCCTGTGGAGATTGCGCCGTGGTAGATGGTGAGGTTCTCCAGCTGGATGTCGCTCTCCTTCGAGGCGTTATAGCGCGGACGGAGGTCAAAGGAACGGAGACCGGCCGCCAACTGCGCGGCGATGTCCACGGCCTGTGTCTTGACAATAGACAAAGAGACATCCTTGGCGGCAGAGTCGTGGGTGCCGGGGATGGTCACATGGCTGAAAGTGGTGCGGCCGGGAATGTGGCCCATCCACATATCGGTGTAGGAATACTTCTTACCCGCGTCGTCGGCCACTTCCACGCTGCCGTCAGAAAGGGTAGCATAGATATAGTATCCGCCGGCTACGTCGGCATCGGAACGTACGTTGACGTTCACGCTTTTGGCACCGCTCGGCACGCTGCTTACCGTGACGAGGTCGGTCTCGGCCAGCCGGTCGCCGCTCTTGGCACGGACGGCCACGCTCTTTACTCCTGTGCTGAACGCAGCAAGATTGATGTTAACGGGCTTCATGCCTTCATCGGCAGAGGCGGTGCTTGCTCCCGTGCCCATGAGGCAGGCGAGAACGATTATTGCAATAGGATTACGCATGTGTGTTGGATTTTTTTAATTAGGAAATTCGGAAATTAGCAAATTAGCAAATGCCCTGCGGACTAATCTCATAATTCATAATTCTCTAATTCTCAAACTTCACGCCCTGCACTTCGGTGAGGCGTCCGTCCTCGGCCACGGTGACGGGGAGGAAAGTGAGACACCAGTCGCGGGGCTTGAAAAGGCGGGGGCAATAGAAGCGAAGAGTGTTCCAGCCGGCCTTGAGAGGTACATAGGCGGGCTCACGCAGCCAGAAGATTTGTTCCTCGGTGTAGGGCATTTCGCTCTGCGGCTCCTTATAGGCATTCTGGGGATAGTGGTACTTGCCCGGCTCATTCCAGGGCTTGGGAGGGAACACCTCGGTATCGCCCACGAAGACGCGGCCGTCGGCTTCCCAGTAGCCCTGCTCGCCGATGCCCCACGAAATGCGGTTGGAGCGTACGGAGGCCTCGAAGCCGATGACGGCACGGATGACGGTGTCGCGCTCCACATAGAGTTTCGTCTCGGCCCAGGCATCCATAGTATTAGTGAGTTTCAGTTTATGCTGATAGGCTATCTCGGCGAAGTTCACCACGCCGCCACGGCTTTCCACCCACGTCATCTTGCTGAGGTCGGAGCCACGACGCTCGGGCAGCGTGGCGCGCCATTTCATCTGGCTGTTGGCCACCCAGCGGGTGCTCCAGTCGCGCAGGAAGTGGTCGCGGTGATAGGAGAAGCGGTGCTCCCAGTCCTGTACATGCTGGAAGTGGGGACTGCTCGGTTCGGGGAGGAGATGCGTCTCACGCATCGGAAGGTTCCTGCCGCCGCGCCATATACCCTCGGCAAAGGCTGCCACGGCGGAAGGGCAGCCGTTGAGAGGCATGAGGAGCGTGGGGTCGTCAATGCGCAGGTCGTTCCACAGGCAGAGGATAGAGCCCAGACGCTTGTCGTCGCCCTTCTCAGCGTTGCAGTAGGTATGGAGGAGTTGCTGCGTAGTGTTCCAGATGACGTTGCCGTTGTTGAGATAGCCGCTGTAGGTATCAATGAAGCGATGAGGGTAGTCCTTCTTCTCCATGTCGGCACCAATGCCCGTGCTCCACACCTGGCTGATGGTCTTCTCGCCGGGCTTCAGGCCGGGGTCCCAGCAGATGGGCGTGCGGCCGTCCTTCACCACGAGGTCTTCGCAGAAGAGCATAAACTCCTCGGGATTGTCCACCTTCACTTCGTCACTGCCGATGTGGATGTAGGGGCAGAGGTCGCGGGGAATCTCGCAGAAGAACTCCTTGAGGCAAGTCTCCAGCACCTTCATGCCCTCCTCGGAAGCCATGCCGAAGCCAAAGGCTTTCTTGAAGTAGGTGCTGTGCCCCGGCATGTCTATTTCGGGTATCACCATGATGCCGCGCTCTCGGGCATAGTGGATGACGTCGCGAATCTCGTCGTAAGTGTAGAAGGTTCCTTCCTTACGGCCCTTACGCATGTGCTCCGGAGCATTGAGTTGGGGGTAGGCCTTGCACTCTATGCGCCAACCGGGATCGTCGGTGAGGTGCCAGTGGAAGACGTTGAGCTTATAGAAGGAGAACAGGTCGAGGTCCTTCTTCAGCAAGTCCACAGGGCGGTAGTTGCGGCCCGTGTCGTGCATAAAGCCGCGCAGGCCGAATGCCGGCCAGTCGCGGATGCTGACCTGCGGATAGAGACCGTCCTCGTCCTGCAGTTGCTTCATGGTCTGGCGGGCCCATATCATGCCCTGCTCGCTCCTTGCGGTGAGCACGGCCGTGCCGTCAGTGATACTGATGGTGTAGCCTTCTTCGGGCAGTTTAGCCTTGCGGCTGATGCGTTCCTGCGTATTGGTCACGCGCACTTTCCCTTCGCGCACCACCTTCATCTCCTGCGGGGCAGGAATGACCATTTGCGCTACCATGCTGAAGGGCAGAGCCATCAACAGGAGGATTCCTAAAATCACTCGCTTCATAATATATTTATATATAATGTGTATCTTTTTTCTTACTATTCAATCACGGCAGCGAAGCCTCCGTTGCGAACCATGTGGATGTCAATGACGTCGGAGGCGCTGACGTTCTTCTCGCTGCGACGGTAGTCCATGGCCTGATGGAAGGCATTGGGACCGTCGGTGTAGGAGGTCATTTTATAGCTGCGGCCGCCGGCGAGGAAGGAGAGGGGGAGCTTGGTGTCGCAACCCGTTTCGGCCGTCATGCCGCCGACGTACCACTTGCCTGCCTTGCGCTTGGCCACGATACAGGTCTCGCCATACTTGGCATAGAGCACACGTGTCTCGTCCCAGTTGACGGGTACGGAGGTGATGAAGCGCGTGCAGTCGTCGTTCTGGTAGTAGCGCGTGGGGCTGTCGGCCAGCATAGTGAGATGTGACTCAAAGAGCACGTAAAGGGCGAGCTGATAGGCGCGGGTGCCGATGCTGGCGTTGTTGGGGCGCTTGCCGGCATAGAGGTTGGGCTGCATGGATACCATGGCGCCGGGCGTGTAGTCCATAGGGCCTACGACGTTGCGGATGAATGGATAATAGACGCTGTTCTCGGGCTTGCAGCTTCCGTTGAACTCCATGCCACGCACACCCTCAAAGGAGAGGATATTGGGATAGCGCAGTTCCATACCGCTGGGGTGATAAGCGCCGTGGAAGTCCACCATGATGTGATTGGCGGCGGCCTCCTTGGCTACGCGCTCGTAGTAGTCCACCATCCACTGGTCCTGACGGTCCATGAAGTCGATTTTCACGCCTTTCACGCCCCACTCGGCGAAGGTCTTGAAGAGGTCCATGTGCTTGTCCACGGTGAGCCATGTGAGCCACACCCAGATGCCCACGCCGCGCTCCTTGCCGTAGCGGATGAGTTCGTAGAGGTCGACGGTGGGATTGGGGGTGAAGGGGTCGCGCGTGGAGGCGGCCCAGCCTTCGTCCAGAAGGATGTAGGGGATGCCGTAGTGGGCGGCGAAGTCGATGAAGTATTTATAGGTGTCGAGGTTGAAGCCGCTCGTAAAGTTTACGTCGGGGCCGTAAACGGTGGCTCCGTTCCACCATTCCCAGGACACCTGTCCGGGCTTAATCCAACTGGTGTCTGCCACACGGCTCTCGCCGGCGAGGCGCAGGCCCATGTTGCTCTCCACGAGCATGGCGTCCTCGGTGGCTACGACCATATAACGCCAGGGGTAGGCGCGCTTACCCTCTACGGTGGCGATGCAGTCGGCTGCTTCTTCTATCTTCACGCGGCGGTCGCCGTCGTCGCTCCAGCGCAGGGGCTTGGGAGCAAAGAGAGAACGCACGCCGTTCTTACCCGTGCTCTTGACGAACATGCCGGGATAGTGGAACAGCTCGGCCTCGCTCACGAGGATGCGGGCCGCGGGGGTGCTGATGACGAAGGGCAGTTCGCTCATCTTGTCGTCGGTCTTCCATGCGCTGCTCTGCACGGTGGAGTAGTTCTCCTCGCAACTGGTCTTGAACTCCTTGGGTTGCTGGAGGGTGAGGGTGTAGTCGGAGGGGAAGTTGAGGGCGAACTCTTCGTCGAGGATGTCCTGCTCGCCGCTGAGGGTGGTGACGAAGCGATAGGCAAGGCCGTCGTTGAAGACGCGCCACTCTATGGCATAGCCGCCCTTCATGGTGAGGGTGAGTTCGTTGTAGGCATTCTCAACCTTGGCATTTTTTAAGGGGAAGACGGGCGTGAGCGTCTCCTTAACGCTGCGACGCTTCTTGCTCTTCAGCGCGGGTTTCTCACCGAGGGTGGCCTTGCGCGTGGTGAGCGAGAGGCGGCAGTCGGACAGGAGCGTGGTGCCGTGGCTGACGACGTCGTAGTGGATGCGGTCGTTCAGGGTGATGTTGACGTTCAGCCCTCCGTCGGGGGAGCTGACGCTGATGCGCTCCTCGGCATGAAGCATGGGGAGAGCCGTCAGCATGGCCACAAACGTGAGGGCGAGACGGGAGATGGCTTTCTTTTTCATATTTGCTAATTTGAGTAATGTGAATAATGTGAGTAATGTGAATAATGTGAGTAATCGCATTAAGCGCAGCGTCCACATTACCCACATTAAACATAGATTTCCTACTTCACATGCTTGCTGACAGCCTTCTTGATTATCGGCTCCATGATTTCGTAGCCGGCATTCGTGGGGTGGCAGTCGTCGTCGGAGAGGCCGGGGCCCATAGCACCGCGCTCGTCGGCCAGAGCGGAGAAGTAGTCCACGTAGGTGTAGCCCATCTTGTCGGCATAGGCCTTTATCATCTTGTTGAGCTTGGCAATGCTCTCGGCGGGTTTCAGGTCTTTACGCCATCTGTACCCTATGGAAGGGGTAACGGAGCAAAGGATGGGGGTTATCTTGTGGAGTTTGGCAAGTTCGCACATGGAGATGACGTTCTCCATGGTGTGCTCCAGTTCTATGATGCCGTTGTTGCCGGCGATGTCGTTGGTACCGGCGAGGATAACGACTACTTTGGGATGGAGGTTGATAACGTCAGCCTGGAAGCGCACGAGCATCTCGCTGCTGGTCTGTCCGCTAATGCCGCGGCCCACGTAGCCGTTGTTCTTAAAGAATTCCGGACGGCGGCGTGCCCAGTTGTCGGTGATGCTGTTGCCCATGAACACGGCCTTTATCTTCTGGCCCTTGATTTCCTCATTGGCCTTGGCGTAGCGATTGAACTGTGCCCAGTCGCTCTTGCGGCGCTTGTCGGTTTGTTTGTTGTTGAAGTGCTTTTCCAGCTGTTTGTATTCCTCGCCCGATATTTTCAGGGTGACTTCGTCCTGTGCAAAACTATTAATGGAGAAAAGGCAAATGAGTGCCAAAATGATTTTTCTCATGATGTTTTTATTAATTTGCTAATTCGCTAATTTGCTAATTATTTCACAATATACTTCTTGCCGTTAACAATGTAGAGGCCTGCGGGGAGTTTGCCCTGAACCTTCTGACCCATGAGGTTGAAGGTGCCGCGGCCGGCCTTGTTGTTGATGACAACGGCGTTCTGGATGCCTTCTTCCAGCGACTTCACTGTGTCGTCGTAAGGAATGCTGAGGGTGCCCTTATGGTCGGTAGTGACATCGGTGAGGAAGTAACCGGTGTTGGCATCTACGCCTTCACCTTCCACGCTGCCGATAATGGTGTTGTTGTAGAAGATACCACAGCCTACGGGCAGTTCCTTTATGGCTGCGAGCGTGCCAATCATGCCGTTCTGGTTCTTGGCCTCGGTGGTGTAGGTGAGTTCTTCCAGGTCATCGGTCGTCAGGCTGAAGGCGTCGGTGTTGAAGTCAACGTCCTCGCTGTAATACAGCACGGGGGTGCCGGCGGGAATGACTTCATCGTCGGCATATTCCTCAAACTGGAAGGCGCCGTCGTAGGTACCTATGAGCTTCATCAGGGGGCTGATGCAGTCGTTCGTCAGGTCGTAGGGCAGCGTGATAATCTGGGGCACGAGACCTTCATAAACGATGGTGTAGTCGCCGCTCCAGTCGTCGGTGGGCTCAATGAACTCTATGGTGCAGTTGGCGTCGGGGTTCCAACTTACCATGCGGCCGGAGGCTTCGAAGTTCAAGCTGTAGGTGTCGTCCAGCATAATGTCGAAGCTGCCGGGAATGAACTCCTGACCCACACGGGCGAGGCGCAGCTTCAGGTTGGTCTTCTGCGGACCGGCTACCACGTCGTTGCCGCGCTTTTCAACCTGGCCGTACAGATAGTTGCCGGTGCCGTAGTTGTAGAAGCTGAAGGTGTTGTCGTCGTTCTTCGTAAGTTTCCAGTAGTAACAAGGGCTGTCTTCGCAAGCGTAAACGATGTTGTCGCCCCAGCGCAGGGTGTTCTCACCGGTGCGGAAGCTGGCTACATAGCGGTCGTTCTCCACGCCCTCGGAAGTGGTCTGGATGTTGTGCAGGAAGTAAACGCCTTCTGCGGGAAGGATAACTTTTGCCTGCAGGGCGTCGATGGCACTGGTGAGTTCTTCCTTACCGGCGTTGACGTCGCTGGCGCTCATCACGTCCTTGATGGAGCCTTCCACCTGGCTGATGACACGGTTCAGGTCCTCTACGGCACCTTCGGGGAAGTAGCCAGGCTCGTCGCCCACGGGGGCAGACTCTGCCAGAGCCTTGGCATTGGTCAAGTCTTTACGCAAGCTCTCGGGGTCGGGGAAGTTGGCCAGAAAATCATCATAGGCTTTCTCCAGAGCAGCGTAGGTCTCTTCAGTGGCGGCATGGTTGGCGATTTCCTCATTGGCTGCAGCAATGGCGTTCACCAGAGCCTCGCGGATTTCTACGGGCACGCCGTTGATGAGGCTGATCTCGGGGTTGAAGTCCTTGCTGTGCATCGTCACTTCACCCATGTGCATGTAGATGTTGTTCTTGGGGAGGTTGTCACTCTTATATTCTATACCTATTTCCTGAAGCTCAAGGGGATCAACGGAAATCGTGTCGTACAGGATCTTGTCGGAATAGCGGAGCAGGGCCATGCAACGGATGTACTTGCAAGGCTTCTGAAGCGATACGTCGAAGGTGGCCATGGCATCGTTGTACTTCGTGCCCTTGTACATAACGCTCTGATTGTATTTGCCGTTTACGATGGTCCATGCGTCCCAAGTATTCTTGTACTGTTCAAGGGTGGCATTCATATCTCCAGACACGTAGTCGTCTTTTTCAGCAAGGCTGGCATTGTCGGTGCCGGCGATGAACCAGCGGACAATACGGCCATTGGCATTACCAGTGAGCTGGCGACGATATACGTCGAGAGCAAAATCCTTGATGGGCTCTTCTACCGTAACCTGGAACCAGTGGGGCTGGCCGAGGTCGCCGTCTTCACTGTATCGTGAATGGTAGTAGTTGCTGGGGTCGCCGTCGCAGAAGGCAGCCTCGGTACCTTCGGTGGTCTCTGTGGCGTTGAATGCTACCTGACTGATGTCGGTGAGGTACTGGTCGTAAACGAATCCCTTGTCGTAGGTGTCCTGTGCCTTGAGCAGCAGGTCCTTCATATCGCGCTCAAGTTTTTCCTTGGCAATCTGCTCGTCGAGGGCGCGGAGTTCCTCGGGGTCGATGGTCTCCACCTTCCACAGGCTGCCCTTGTCGGTTTTGCTCTGCCAGTAGCCCACGTTATAGGGGCTCTTGGGGTTAGTGTTGGCACTCCACAACTCGTTCTCGTTGCTCTGGTTGCCACGCAGGCGGAATGCACCGGGGATAAGGTCGTTGGCCGGTTCTATGCGCCAGTTCGTTACGGGGTCGACGGTGGTGGGAAGCGCGTCGTTCTTGTTGTTCACATCGCCCATGTAGCGCTTCGTGTAGTAGTTCTGGAAGTAGTTCTTGCCGTCCTTCACGATGAGCTGGAACACATACTTGGAAGCCTCAAGGTCAATCGTCTCGGGCTTGGGGTAGCGCGGCGTCCAGCGCAGGTTGGTACCAGCGTCGTACATACAGCCGAGGAAGTCGTAGCCCGATGACACAGCCCCGTCGTTGCGGGCGGCCCAGAAACGATAGTACTGGCCGTCAATAAGGGCGCCTATGCTGGCATTCAGTTCCTTCAGGGCGTTTTCCAGATTGTTGATGGCGTTCTCATAGTCCTCGTCGCTTCCCTTGCCTTGGTTGAGGTATTCAAAGAAAATCTCCCAGGCATCGATGGCTGCCGTAACTTTCTCTTCTGGGTACAAGCCGGGGCCTGTGCCGATGGGGTATTGTTCGGGGTCGAACTCCTTGCTGTCCATCAGATCCATAAAGGCATATTCCAAAGCATTTGAACCTGTAGCCTTCTCGGGAGTGAACAGCACCCAGCAGTTGGAGTCCTGCCAGGTTCTCACACTACCTGTACCGCAGGAGTTGTAGAATGTGGCGGAAAAAGTGCCGTCGGCATTCTTCGTCTTGCTGTCGGCCAGACAGAGGACGTAGCACTTCTCCGAACCGTTCACGAAGTCGAGGGCCAGAGGATAATGGTTGTTCGTGTCGTTGGTGAGCGTAGCGGAGCGCACGTCATATTCGACCCCCGTCCAGTCATACGTCCATTTTCCGCTCTCCTCATCACAATAAGACTGGTGCACGTCGGCCTCCATCACGGTAAATTCCTGAGCGCGGGAGGCGCTCTTGGTGTACTTCGTCATATCCTTCTCGTTGGACAGGTACTCGCCCGTCTTCACGTTCTTGATAAGATAAGTAGGCGTGCCCTCCTTGTCATTCTTACCCGTGGCCACGAAAGTGTAGATACTGCTTTCAGTAGCCACAGCACTCATACCCGTTGGCGAGAGGTAGGTATGGCCATCGTTGGACCATTGGTTGTAATCGTCGCCACGCGGATTTCCAATGAGAAACTCCACGCCGGTCTTAAGTTCCTGGGAGGGGTACTCACGGTTTGCCGATTTTCCGGCCGGCTGGTAATAGACCTTGGCCAGCGTCGGTACGATGCTCAGCAAGCATAGTACTACGAGAGATAGAATCTTCTTCATAATTTATAAGTTTTTTGATATATATTTTAGGGTTCTCTTTCTACAATTTGCCTAAAAATTTCTACAAAATTAGGTATTTCTTCCAACAAATCCTTTTTTGCAAACAAAAAGTTACATTTTTTAACACCACGAAAAACTTTTTGCCATATATGGCTTACAAAAAGACTCAAATAGTACACATTTATATATAAGTAAGGAGGGGCACCTTGTTAGGGTGTCCCTCCTCTTTGGTGAGATTATGGGCGGAAGCGAGCTTGACTCCGCTCTCGCCTTATCGCAGAACTGTGCTGTTTTCAACAGCGAGCTTCTGCTCGGGCTCGGCTGAGTTCAAGCAGGGCTTGACTCCGCTCTCGCCTTATCGCAGAACCTTGCGGCCGCCTACGATGCGGATGCCGCGCTCGTTGCTGTTGCCGAGACGGATGCCCTGGAGGTTGAAGACCTGTCCGTTGCCGGTTGTCTGTTCTCTTATCACGGTGCCGATGCCCACGGTGGGGTCGTCGCCGCCTTCTTCGTAGTTGGCGTTGTAGATGTAGTTGAAGCTCCAGGCGCCGGTGCCGGGACGGAGACCGCCGATGCTGCCGTTGGCCTGGCCGTTCATATACTGGCCTTCAGAGATGAAGCGTACCATGAATTCGTTGACCTCCTTCTCGATGTCGGTGTAGAGGTCGTCGAAGCCGCTGATGGAACCGTAGTTTTCATCCTCGGGGCCAGCGATTTCCCATACGTTGGCGTTCTCTTCATCCACGAGGCTGAAGTTGCCGCCGGCAGCGCAGGAGAGATAACCCTCGCCCTCCTCGAGGGATTCGAGGCGGAGGAGATAGCCTTCCTCGGTGGGGATGACTTCGAGCACTTCCTCTGCCTCGGGAGCGCGGGCACCCTCAAGGGTGTTGGCGTCGGAGGCGATGCCGAGAGGCGTGGCACCCGTGATGTAGTTGTTGCCTGTGCTTGTCACGCCGAGGATACCGATGCGGGCTACACCCTTAGCGGCTTCAGCGCGGAGCTGTTCGGCGGTGAAGTACTTGGTGGTGGTGTCGTAAACGGGAACGGGGTCGGGCTCGGTAATTTCTACGCGAAAAAAGCTGGTGCGGCAGCCGTTGCCATCCCAGTTGGTATCAAAGAATTTCATACCGGCGTTGCCGGCAATCCAGTTGTCGTCGTTCTCGCGAAGGGTGAAGTTGTAGGTGTTGCCGTCGGTGCCTTTACCCAGAAGCTCATAAAGTTCTGCGACGGGCTCCAAGTCCCACGTGGAGGTTTGAATGCCGTCGGTGCTGCCGGGAACGAGGGTAAGCCAGTTGAGGTCTTCGTCAAACTCTTCGTTGAGGCCGTCCTGGTCAGCGCTCTTTTGAGCGTTGTCGCCGGAAGTCCAGTGAATGTAGTTCTCACCGGCCTTGAGCACGACCTGGTCTTCATTTTCCTGTTCTACAGTGAAGATGGCGATGCCGTCCTCAGGCACTTCCGTCCCGGCGGTGAGTTTTGCGCCGTCGCTATAAATTACATGTTCGCTGCCATTGGGAAACACGGCAATGACCTTGCAGGTCTTCTTGTCGGAGGGTGTGGGATCTACGGGCTCGTCTTTCTTCTCCACGAAGAGGCCTTCGATATACACTTCGCCGCCTACCATCACGTCGGCAGGGAGGGTGAGGCAACCTTCGGCGTCAAACTTCTTGGCGGGGAACTCGTTGATGATGTAGTTGGGGTTGAGGCCGGTGATTTGCGCGCCGTCAACATTGTAGCCGCTCTTGACGATTACGCCGCTGAAGGTGAAGCCGGGAGCGGGGTCCATCTTGATGGTGAAGGGCTGGCCGTAGGCGGTGGTGTAGTTGTCGAAGTGGTTGCCTTCGGCGTCGAGCACTTCGCCGTTGAGGGCACCCTGGCTGACCTTGACTTCGTCGCCGTGGATATCGAGGAGCACGTCAACGATACCGCCGCCGTTGTGGAGGATTTCGTTGCCGGAGGCTGTGTTGCCGGCGGGGTCGATGCAGTTCCAATCGACTTTGTAGCGCATACGGTAGAGGCCGTTGGCCATCTCGTCGGGCAGGGTGAAGGAGGGAGAGGCGGAGCCGATGAGGTTGCCGCCGCTGACGTTCTCGCCGAGGCTGTTGCGGAAGGAACCGGTGGCGTCGCTGTACTGATAGCTGACGATGTCGCTGCCTTCGCCGGGGGTGCCGTCGGCATTCACGCCGAAGGAGAACTTACCGTCGTTGCCGAAGTCGATATAGGTGTCGGTGTTCATCCAATTGCCGTTGTAGCCGTAAGTCGGGGTGAGGGTGTCACCGGGCTTGGCGCTGAAGATGGTAGTGGTGGTGAGGTCGTAGTAGTGATGATCCTTGGTGAGGGTCTTTGTCTGCGGGCTGATGGTGCCGCCGGTGAGGCCCACGCTGGTCATGAAGCGGTCGCTGCGCTGGTTGCCTACGCTCTTGTCGAAACTTACGGCATAGGTCTCGGTAGTGAAGCGCGTCTCGTTGCTGTCGTCGATGACGATTTCGTCGATGTAGCAGGCGAAGTCGGCGGCGTCGGCATGGGCGCTGCGCACGTCGGGCACGATGACGAGGGAGTAGATGTCGATGCCGCCCTTCCCGGTGTCGGCATAACTGAAGCCGTTGAAGCCGACAACTACATCTACCCATTTGTTGGCGGCCACGGGGCCTGCACTGATAGCCCAGAACTGCTCGGCGGTGCCGTCCTGCCAGGCCCAGGCCTCCTCGGTGCGCTTGCCGAGGCCGATGACCATGACGCGGCTCTCCACGGGCTTGTTGATCATAACGTGGGCATAGCGGTTGTTCTTCGTGAGGCGGAAGGGCTCTTTCAGGTCAACGCGCACGCCGAAGAGGTTGCCGCCGAAGCGCGAGCGCTGAACGGCGAGTATCTTTGCGGAGGGGTCGGGAGCGGCGCCGAGGACTTCGTCCACCTGGTTGAGGTGGTTGTTCACGACGGCGGCGTTGCCCTTGAGTTCGCCGGTGCGGAAGGGGGAACCCTCCCAGGCGTCATATACGCTGACGGCCTTGTAGTCGTCGGCATCGAAGGTGATGGTCTGTGCCTGTGCGCTGAGCGTAGCAAACAGTACAAAGGCGGAAACGATGGAAAATATCTTTTTCATTTTAGTGTCCTCCTTTCTTTAATAGATACTGATGGTGTGAAGTGCGGGGCAGGAGCGGCTGCTCTCGATGGTCACGCGCACGGCCTTGGCGCTGTAGCTCTTGCTATAGCTGCTGGAAGTGCTGCCGTTGAGGGGAAGGATGCGCTTGTAGCCCACGGTAGTAGTCTGCACGGCACCCCCGAGTTTCTTCCAGGAAGCGCCGTCGGTGGTGTATTCCACCTTGAACTTCTCGATGCGCTGGCCCAGGCGAATGGGTTCCTGCAGCATGATGTAGCGGATGTCCTGAGGCTCGTCCCACGTGAACTCGATGGTGGCGGTGTTGGTGCCGTCGTTGGTAGCCCAGTAGGTATCCTTCTCGCCGTCGGTGAGGTTGGCGGCCACATAGGTGCGGGCACCGCCGGCGGTGCGCTCTTCGCTCACGCTGACCTGTGCCTTCTTGGCAAGGTCGTTGCCCAGGCGCGTCTGCATCATCTCGCCGAGTTCGGCAAGGCGGTTGACGGTGGCAGCGGGCAGGTGGCCCGTCTTGTCGGGCGGGCAGTTGAGGATAAGCGTGGCGTTGCGGCCTACGGTCTCGAGGTACATCTGGAACAGGCGCTCGGCAGAGAGCACGCCCTCGCCGCTATGCCAGAACCAGCCACCGGTGGTAGCCTTGGCATCACTCTCGCCGGGGTTCCACTGCCAGCCTTCTTCCTGACCGGTCTGGCGAATGGCGTTGCTCGAGGTGCTCTTGTCCATCATAGCCCAGTTGGTCTCGCCTGCGTAGCCCTGCTCGTTACCGATCCAGCGGGCTTCGCCGCCTACGCCCCACATCACGCAGTTCTTGCAGATGCGGTGTACGCGGTCGCGGAGGTTGGGCACGTCGTAATAGTAGCTGGCGTCGATGTTGATGGTCTTGCTCTTGCCGCCGTAGTAGCCGTCGCCGCCGTTGGCGCCGTCGAACCACATTTCAAACTGGTCGTCGCCATACTTCGCAAGTTCCTCGCACTGCTTCAGGAACACGTCGGTCACGTAGTTATCCTCGCCATAGAGGCCGCTGTTGCGGTCCCACGGAGAGATGTAGAAGCCGTACTTCATGCCCAGCTTCTGCGCAGCCTTGCCGAAGAGCTCGGGGATATTGGCCTGACCGTTGGTATTGCCGCAGTTGGCAATGGAGTGGGTGGTGGTGGAGGTGGGCCAGAGGCAGAAGCCGTCGTGGTGCTTCACTACGGCGATGCCGCCCTTCATGCCGGCAGCCTTGATGGCACTGAGCCACTGTTCGGGGTCAGGCATCTGCGTAGGAGCGTAGGTGGACTCTTTTTCGTTGCCGTAGCCCCACTCCTGACCGGTGAAGGTGTTCATGCCGTAGTGGAAGAAGCCGTAGAACTCCGTCTCATTCCACAGAATCTGACGCTCCGTGGGCACAGGCTGTACGGCCACGGGCTCATTGTCGGGATTGGCAGGGGCCTCGTTGATGAGCGTAAACTCACTCTGGGCCTTCATGCCGCTTGCTGCCAGCGCAGCAAGCCCCAAAAGGAGGATTTTGTGTGACATAAAGTTTAAGTATTGGGTGAATAATAAATGTATTGAACTTATAGAAACATATTTGCGCAGCGAATTTACGAAAAAGTGCCGATTTATCCAAATTTTCCGCTAAAAATCGCGCACCAAGTCCCATAAACGCAACGCGCTCCGCCATAAGTCCCTTTTTTCTTGTTGCTGTACCAAGAAATAAGGCACCCTCTTTCCCGGCGTCCGCCGACTGCTTTTTTATCTTGTCGGCTTCGCCGAGAAATAGTACGGCTTCGCCGGAAATAGTTTTTTAAGGAAATAATTTTCAGAGATATTTCCCGCGAAGCGGCTTACTATTTCCCGCCCGCAGGGCGGCCTTATTTCTCGGCGATAGCCGACAAAAATTCTATCCCTCGCAAACAAACGCCTTCCTACCCGCTCCTACCCTCCAAAATTTATGATAAATTTATTCCTAATTTATGCAGCGCCGCAGGCGATATCCCTTTCCCGAAACTGTAAAATATTTTGACAAAATTTT
>JAKSLT010000049.1 GCA_024401055.1 Bacteroidaceae bacterium
GGCGTCTGCGTGCGTGTTTATACCACCACGCCTAAGAAGCCTAACTCGGCCATGCGTAAGGTAGCCCGTGTGCGCCTTACTAACGGTAAGGAGGTGAACTCCTACATTCCCGGCGAAGGCCACAATCTGCAGGAGCACAGCATCGTGCTCGTTCGCGGCGGTCGTGTAAAGGACCTTCCCGGTGTGCGTTATCACATCGTCCGCGGTACGCTCGATACCGCCGGCGTGGCCAACCGCCTGCAGCGCCGTTCCAAGTACGGCGCCAAGCGCCCCAAGGCCTCTAAGAAGTAAACTTTAAGTTAACCCTTTGGTTTGCACGGTTGAGTAAGCGTCCGACGGGAAGCTGAAGACTTGCAGCCACAAAACCAAAACCCACAAAACAATGCGTAAAGCAAAACCTAAGAAGCGCGTGATCCTTCCCGATCCCGTGTATGGCGACCAAAAGGTCTCCAAGTTCGTGAACCACCTCATGTATGACGGCAAGAAGAACATCTCCTACGAGATTTTCTATCATGCCCTCGAAATCGTTGGCGAAAAGATGCAGAGCGAGGAAAAGAGCGCTCTGGAAATCTGGAAGGAAGCCCTGAATAAGGTTACCCCCCAGGTGGAAGTAAAGAGCCGCCGCATCGGTGGTGCCACTTTCCAGGTGCCCACTGAGATTCGCCCCGACCGTAAGGAGAGCGTCAGCATGAAGAACCTCATCAACTTCGCCCGCAAGCGCGGCGGCAAGACCATGGCCGACAAGCTCGCAGCCGAAATCATGGACGCCTACAACGAACAGGGCGGTGCCTTCAAGCGTAAGGAAGACATGCACCGCATGGCCGAGGCTAACCGCGCCTTCGCTCACTTCCGCTTCTAATTCAAAAAACAGTAATCGTGCAAAATTAGCAAATGCTTCCCCAAAAGAACGCATTTGCTAATTTTTCCACGCTTACAACACCAAGAAACAACAAAATGGCAAAGCAAGATCTGCATTTGACTCGTAACATCGGCATCATGGCTCACATTGATGCCGGCAAGACAACCACCTCCGAACGCATCCTCTTCTACACGGGCAAGACCCACAAGATTGGCGAGGTACACGAAGGCGGCGCCACCATGGACTGGATGGAGCAGGAGCAGGAGCGCGGTATCACCATTACCTCCGCTGCCACTACTGCCTTCTGGAAGTACAACGGCACACAGTACAAGTTCAACCTCATTGACACTCCGGGACACGTTGACTTCACCGCCGAGGTGGAGCGTTCACTGCGCGTCCTCGACGGTGCCGTGGCAGCCTACTGCGCAGTGGGCGGCGTTGAGCCCCAGTCCGAGACCGTATGGCGTCAGGCCGACAAATACAACGTACCCCGTATCGGCTACGTAAACAAGATGGACCGCTCCGGCGCCGACTTCTTTGAAGTAGTGCGCCAGATGCACGACGTGCTCGGTGCCAATCCCGTGCCCCTGGCAGTGCCCATCGGTGCTGAAGAAACCTTCAAGGGCCTCGTGGACCTCATCACCATGAAGGCCATCATCTGGCACGACGAGACCATGGGCGCCGAATACGACGTTGAGGAAATCCCCGCCGACCTCGTTGACGAGTGCAACGAATGGCGCGCCAAACTCGTGGAGACCGCCGCCGAGCAGGACGAAGCCCTCATGGAGAAATACTTCGAGGACCCCGACTCCCTCACCAACGAGGAAATCATCGCCGGCATCCGCAAGGGCACCCTCGCCCTGAACATCGTGCCCATGACCTGCGGCAGCTCCTTCAAGAACAAGGGCGTACAGACCCTCCTCGACTACGTCTGCATGTTCCTCCCCAGCCCTCTCGACACCCCCGCCATCACCGGCGTTAACCCCGAGACCGGCGAAGAGGAAGAGCGTCGCCCCGACGAGGACGACAAGACCTCTGCCCTCGCCTTCAAGATTGCCACCGACCCGTATGTGGGCCGTCTGACCTTCTTCCGCGTATATTCCGGTAAGATTGAGGCCGGTTCCTACGTATATAACGTACGCTCCGGCAAGAAGGAGCGCATCAGCCGCATCTTCCAGATGCACTCCAACAAGCAGAACCCCGTTGAAGTCATCGGTGCCGGCGACATCGGCGCAGGCGTAGGCTTCAAGGACATCCGCACCGGCGACACCCTCACGCAGGAGGGCGCTCCCATCATCCTTGAGAGCATCACCTTCCCCGATCCCGTTATCGGTATCGCCGTGGAGCCCAAGACGCAGAAGGACCTCGACAAGCTCAGCAACGGCCTCGCCAAGCTGGCAGAAGAAGATCCCACCTTCACCGTGAAGACCGACGAGCAGAGCGGCCAGACCGTCATCAGCGGTATGGGCGAGCTGCACCTCGACATCATCATCGACCGTCTGAAGCGCGAGTTCAAGGTAGAGTGCAACCAGGGCAAGCCCCAGGTTAACTACAAGGAAGCCATCACCAAGACCGTCAACCTGCGCGAAGTCTATAAGAAGCAGAGCGGTGGTCGCGGTAAGTTCGCCGACATCATCGTCAACGTCGGTCCTATCGACGAAGACTACGACTGGAAGGAGAACGGCCCCCTGCAGTTCGAGAACAAGGTCACTGGCGGTAACATCCCCAAGGAATTCATCCCCGCTGTGCAGAAGGGCTTCGAGAACGCCATGAAGAGCGGCGTGCTCGGCGGCTTCCCCCTCGACACCCTCAAGGTAGAGCTCCTCGACGGTAGCTTCCACCCCGTTGACTCCGACCAGCTGTCCTTCGAAATCGCAGCCCTCCAGGCCTACAAGAACGCCTGCTCACAGGCCGGCCCCTGCCTCATGGAGCCCATGATGAAGCTCGAAGTCGTAACGCCCGAAGAAAGCATGGGCGACGTCATCGGCGACCTCAACAAGCGCCGTGGCAACGTGGAAGGCATGGAAAGCGGCCGCAGCGGCGCCCGCATCATCAAGGCCACCGTACCTCTGGCTGAGATGTTCGGCTACGTCACCGCCCTCCGCACCATCACTTCCGGCCGTGCCACCAGCTCCATGCAGTATGACCACCACGCTCCCGTGAGCAACAGCATCGCCCGCTCAGTGCTCGAGGAATGCGGCGGCCGTGTGGACCTCGTAAAATAAAAAATTCTCCAACCTCCCCCTCGTGGGGAGGCCACGGGAGTTTGCGTCCGGGGTAGCGAATGACTCTTACCCCTCACGCCATAATTAACTTTTAATTTTTAATTTTTAATTCTTAATTAACTTATGAGTCAGAAGATTCGTATCAAGCTCAAGAGCTACGACCACACTCTCGTGGAGAAGTCCGCAGAGAAGATCGTGAAGAGCGTAAAGGCTACGGGTGCCGTCGTGAGCGGTCCTATCCCCCTCCCCACCCACAAGCGTATCATCACCGTCAACCGTTCCACCTTCGTCAACAAGAAGGCCCGCGAACAGTTCCAGGCTTGCACCTACAAGCGCCTGATTGACATCTACAGCAGCACCGCCAAGACCGTTGATGCCCTTATGAAGCTCGACCTCCCCTGCGGCGTAGAGGTAGAAATCAAGGTGTAGTTACACACAGCCACCCAACGGCAACACCCCCTGCTGCCACCGCGACATCTATTGTCGCCACCGATACGAAGCGTGCCGGCTTCCCCCGCGGAAGACGGCACGCCTTCTTTTTGTATTGCGGCCGGCGCCCTTTGGCACAAAGATGCCTGCCGGCAGGTAGCGGATACGGAGCCTTCTGTCCACCCAACTCTTTTTTTTTGCACCCCCTTGGCAGAAAACTTCCAAGGGAAGGCAGAAAAACACAAACGGCTATCGCAGAAACATTTCTTACCTTGAGAAATGTCACCTCTGACCTTTGTCGCGTTTCCAAAAAGTCGAACCGGGGCTAAAGGAACGCATACGTCCTCCCTTCTTAAAAAAACTTGCTGTTATAGAGTTCAACGTACCTGCACCCGTCAAAAAGAGAAATATTTCATTCTGAGAAGTTGCGTAATTGGGAGGAATTTCGTAATTTTGCGGGCGAATAGATACTTATGACAGATTTCAGTAATTACATAGACAAGACCCTTCGGCCCAAAATTGAGGAAAAAGCCGTTGTGCTTGACCTCTTTGCCGGGTGTGGTGGGTTGTCACTGGGCTTTGAGGCTGCAGGATTCCGTACTATAGGCTATGAGATGGTTGAAGCCGCCGTGAATACTTATAACAAGAATTTGCAAGGTGAATGCATTAACCAGTTCCTTACAGTCGGCTTTGATTATCCTGAAGCTGAAAATATAGACATTATTATTGGCGGGCCTCCTTGCCAGCCATTCAGCCGCTTTGGCAACCAAATGGGCATGGAGGATGCCCGTGATGGCTTCCCTATATTTATAGATGCGGTAAGAAGACTGCAACCAAGGGTCTTTCTATTTGAAAATGTTGCCAATATCCTTGGCAGGCACAAATGGTATCTTGACCTTATTGTTAAAGAACTCTCACAGTTAGGTTATTATGTGGAGTATCGCATCCTAAATGCCGTCAATCACGGCGTCCCCCAAAATAGAGAACGACTTATTTGCGTCGGCCATAGAGCACATTTTTACTTTCCGCAGTACGAATTTAGAAAAGTCACAGTGGCAGAAGCCATAGGCGATTCTATGTTAAATGAAGAACCTAAGGAAAAGATTTTGACGGCCAGACAAGATGAATATATAGCGGTTTATGAAAAGAAATCTCACTGTATCAACCCGCGTGATTTATATCCGAATAAGCCTGCACGCACAATAACTTGTCGAAATCTTGCGGGGGCTACAAGTGATATGCAACGAGTCAGGCTCAAGGACGGAAGAAGGCGGAGGTTAACGGCACGCGAAGCTGCAAGACTACAGACGTTTCCTGATTGGTTTGAATTTGAGGGAAACGAAACACGTCAGTACTACCAAATTGGAAATGCCGTTCCTCCTTTACTCGCATATAAGATTGCTCTAAAAGTCAAGGAGACCTATCACATGGAACAGCAGAATCCCGAAGATATTTTATACATAGTAAATCACCAAGACCTGTTTGCAGAAGCATGAAGATTACAGTAAAAAAAGGCACACCGACAAGGGTGAAGAGGCTCGTATTTCAAATTCTTG
The DNA here is from genome assembly GCA_024401055.1 of Bacteroidaceae bacterium. Lineage (GTDB taxonomy): Bacteria > Bacteroidota > Bacteroidia > Bacteroidales > Bacteroidaceae > Alloprevotella. Next base: position 5,070 of record JAKSLT010000049.1, read on the forward strand.
ACATTCTGAAGGATGTCGGCGTACCCGTTGACAATACTAACCGCAAACTGGAAAGAATGGCCAAGGCATGTCTTGCAGTCGGAAGAATAAAAGTTGATTTTGAAGAGGCCTTGTCTTCTAACGATGGTCAGTACCTAAAAACGCGCGATATTATCTCTTTTGAAAACGAAAACTACGGCGAAGAGATGTCCATGGGGTCTTATGATGACATTCGACGTCAGGATTTGAAGTTGCTAGTAGAATCAGGTGTTGTTGTTAATTCGTCCTCCACGACCGGTCAGGCCACTAACGACCCCTCAAGAGGTTATGCTCTTTCTCCTGCATTTTCAAACCTTATTCGCCATTATGGGAAGGAAACATGGATCCCGACATTGTTAGATTACACAGCTGAAGTACAGTCGCTTAAAGAAGAACTTGAACGAAGGAGAAACCTTGAAAAGGTTTCAGTGACCCTACCTGGGGGAAAAGTTGTTGATTTAAGTTACGGTGAGCACAACACCTTGCAAAAAGCCATTATAGAGTCTTTTTTGCCTCTGTACGGTTTTAATGCTGTCGTGCTTTATGTCGGAGACACTGCTGATAAATTCTTACATTTGGAGAGAGAAGCTCTTGAAAAACTTCATTTCTTTGTTTTAGAACATGAAGAGCTACCTGACGTCGTGGCTTATAGTGAGGAAAAGAATCTTCTATATCTGATAGAAGCTTATCATTCTACAGGAGAATGGAATGAAATCCGTGTACGTAAGATAAAACGCAAACTTGAAGAATCAGGCTGCACGGCTAATGTCGTATTCTTTACAGCATTTGAAAATAAAAATGTTTTCCGGCAGAAAGCCAAAGATATAGCATGGGAGACTGAGGTTTGGATTGCTGATTCACCAGAGCATCTCGTTCATTTTAATGGTTTCAAATTTTTGGAGATTCACAAATAGAGGTGCGCCTTCAGAACTAAATATAGTATCACCCCGCCGAGGAAAACCTTGGCGGTGCGTGTTTAATAAAGAGGACGGGTGTAAGAGGTGTAAGATAAAATGTGCTTCGCGTGCGTGAAGACGTGAAATATCTTTCATTATGCGAAGTGAAAATGAGCAGAATGGGAGATTAATGTTAGTTTTTAGGCGGGAAGGCTTGGCGGAATGCAAACTTATGGTTAACTTTGCAACGATTATGCACGCACATGCGCGTATTATTATAGAAATGTGCTACGCTGACTAAACTGTCAACTATATAATATCAACTATAAACAATTACTAACTACAAACTTCTCCATTCCATTCCCCGCCTCGCTCATATAGCGACCTCCTGCCCTTCAAGGAAAGGGTGGGAAGAGTCCCAGGAGGGGCTAGGGGTGGGTCTCCCAATTATGAAGAAAATCTTACTTCTCCTCGTTCTGGCTCTCGCAGCCGTGCCTCAGTGCATCATGGCCGACAGCAAGGACAAGACGAATCCCTCCGAGGATCGCTACAACGTGACCGACGCCGACGGCATGCTGGCGTTCGGCAAGAGTTACTATGAAGTGAACGGCAAGCCCAGCGGCGCCAACGGTAACTTCTACTCCACCTCCCACTCCGACTGGAGCATGAAGGGCTGGCCCGACAGCAACAAGCAGAAGCACGTGGCCACCTACATCCACTTCCCCAAGTGCACGACCAACGCCAAGATGCAACTCACCACGAAGGGCACGGCCTCCATCAACGTGGTGGTGACCTGCATGGAGAACGGCGCCGTCATTTATGAGGGCGTCATCGACATGGCCAAGGGTGCCAAGCAGTGGGTTGGCGTGATGCCTGAAATGCAGATGCCCGTGAACGGCTGGTACAAGTTCGACTTCGAGTGCACGAAGAACCCCGCCAACATCGGCGAGTTCTTCTACTGGCAGTTCAAGAAGACCGGCAGCACGGAGAAAATCTACACCGCCGACTACATGTCCTCCCCCTCCGTCCACCTCAGCGGCTGGAAGACCACCGACCCCACGGCTCCCTCTCCCGCCTACTACGACTGGGTGTATGAAGAGGTTATGGTTCCCGAGAGCAGCGCCGTCGTTGGCACATACTGCATGAGCCTCGGCGTGCTCCACGGCTATATGGGCATACAGATTGACAGCGACAACGACTACCCCATTATCTTCTCCATGTGGGACAACGGCTCCACCGACGAGGACCCCTACCTGCCCGACTACCTGCGCTCCGGCGCCCTTGACTGGGAAAAAGGTGTAACCATCGCCCGCTTTGCCAACGAAGGCACGGGTGCACAGGCCAAGTACCGCACCGGCAAGAACTGGATACCCGGCAAGTGGGTGAAGTTCATCAGCAACGCCCGCCCCGAGATTATCGACGTGGAGGTTGACGACCCCGCCCATCCCGGACAGAAGAAGACCATCACCTACACCAACACTCTCTGCTCCGCATGGTTCATGGCTGACGGCCTCGACAACGACTGGCACTACATCGCCACCATCCGCCAGAGCGGTGCCAACAACTACTTTGACGGCTGGTACTCCTTCCTTGAAAACTACAACTGGCCCTCCGGCCAGTGGCAGCGCAAGGCCTACTACCGCAACGGCGCCCTCCACTCCCTCTCCAACGGAAAGTGGTACCACGCCAACAGCGTAGGCTTCGGCCACACCGACGGCGGCGACAAGTACGGTGACCGCCGCGACTACGGTCAGGGCCAGACCGAGGACTTCGAGAACTGCTTCTTTATGTCCTCCGGCGGCTACCACAACGACCCCGTGCAGAACGCCCAGGTGCTGCCCCTCAAGCGTAACTTTATGCCCGTGGACCAGGCCACCCTCGACCGCCTCACCGAACGCGTCAACCAGGCCATCCGCCAGGAGCAGATTGTGGCTATGAAGGAAAACATCAGCAATGCCTGCACCATATATCCGCAGAGCACCTTCAAGGTGATTAACAAGAGCGACGAAGCCACCAACGAGGGTGGCGCCAACGTGGCCACCGCCGTGTTTGACGGCAACGAAAGCACATACTGGCACAGTAAGTGGAGTGGCGGCGAGACCCCCTATCCCCACACCCTCACCATTCAGGTAAGCAATCCTGAAGACGTGCGCATCGGCCAGATTTCTCTCGTGCAGCAGCGTGCCTCCAACTATCGTGTAAAGCAGCTCACCGTGAGCACCTCCACCGACAACAAGACTTGGACGAAGGCCGAAACCGTCACCTTCGAGGATACCAACAACCCCAACGCAGAGTTTGCCAATCCCATCAGCGCGCCCTACATCAAGCTCTCCTTTGACAAGGGCTACGGTAATAACCTGCTCTGCATCAACGAAATCTATTTCAAGAGCGCTCCCAGCCTTGACGACCTCAAGAAGCAGGTAGCCGACATCCTCGCCCATGCCGACCAGTTCAACGGCTACGCCTCCGCCGACCTCGCCAACCTCAAGAGCGTCTATAACGACGGCAAGGTAAGCGACTTCGCCGCCCTCTCCAAGGCCCTCAACGACCTCGCCGCCAACGCCCAGCCCCTCAAGTTCGGCCGCGTGGACGAGATGAAGAACCTCAGCAGCTTCAAGGCCTATCAGCTCCACAACGTCAACGGCCAGGGCGACCTCATCGTGGCCGACGGCCAGCTCACCCTCTCCGGCGTCACCACCAGCGGCGTGACCGATGCCAAACTCACCGCACCCACCAACGTGGCCCTGCCCGAGAACAACTGGCTTCTCGTCCACAGCGCCCACACCGGCAAATATTACCTCTACAACCTCGGCGCCAAGAAGTTCCTCTCCACCGGCACCACCTGCACCCTCTCCGACACGCCCGTGGCCGTCACCCCGACGAAGGTCACCAACGGCTTCACCTTCCGCACCGGCACCGGCTCCAACGACTTTGTCAGCGCCCAGCCTGCCGCCTCTCCCGTCGTGAAGGGTTCCAGCTCCTCCAACAGGGGCAGCATCTTTGAGCTCCGCGACAACTACTACGCCACGCCCGACTACGCCGTGGCTGAGGCCGTGCTCGCCGCCATCGACTATGCCGCCGACTACGCCATCCGCGAGAAGAAGGCTGCCGCAGCCAAGGGCTTCCTCGCCTTCGCCAAGGAAGACGCCGCCAAGGATATCGACAAGAAGTACGCCGGCATCATCGACTACTCCGAACTTGAGAGCACCCTCAACAAGCCCGGCGCCACCGTCGATGAGATTGCCGAGGCCTACGACAAGGCCCGCGTCAGCGCTATGCCCCGCACCGACCGCCACTACCGCCTCGTGAACTACAAGCGCCCCGTGGCCGAGGCCAAGAACAACTACCTCACCCTCTCCGGCAACAAGGGCTCCTGGAACCTCACCGTCAAGACCAACGACGAGTTCGGTCCCGCCCCCACCTCCAGCCTCGTGGCTGAAAACTACCGTCTCTTCCAGTTCGAGAAGGCCGACAACGACAGCACCTTCAATATCCGCTGCACCGCCACCGGCACCTACGCTCTCACACAGAACGAGGCAAGCTCCGGCAGTGCCAAGAGCTTCGCCATCTCCTACGACGGCGGCCGTCTCTTCCGCCTGCAGGCCGACGGCAAGTACATCACCGTAAGCAGCGGCAACGCCCTCACCCAGAGCACCAGCCGCGACGATGCCGGCCTCTTCTATTTTGAGGAAGTACCCGCCCTCGAGGCTGCCGTCAGCACCTCCGAGTGTGGCTACGGCTTCGCCCTCCTGCCCACCGCCGTGCAGTTGCCCGAAACAGTCCGCGCCCTCATCATCACCTCCGTGGCTGACGGCAACATCCACCTCGCCCCCCTCAACAACTACCTCGACGCCGAGGATGCCGACCTCCTGCCCGCAGGTCTCCCCGTTATCCTTAGCAGCCTGAGCGGCGGTGCCGTATCGGCCACCGACTGCCCCATCGTTTCCGGCACCATCAACGCCAGCCGCGCCATTGCCGCCAACGTCCTCCAGGGCGCTCCCTACAAGTTGACCATCAAGAAGGGTGACTACATCCTCAATGCCGACAACTCGGCCTTCATTCCCTGCACCCTCACCTCTCTCCACGCCAACACGCCCTATCTGCCCGCCACCCTCCTCCCCGAAGGCTTCACCGGCAACATCATCCTCGACGTGACCGGCATAGAGGAGGTTCCCGCCTCCAACGGCCAGCAGTCTTCCTTCAAGGGAGCCTACGACCTCCAGGGCCGCCGCGTGCCCGCTACGGAGAAAGGCCACAGCGTCATCGTGAAGGAGAACAGCAAGGTCATCCGCTAATACCCCTACCCCCTGATAATGCAAGAGCCGCCCACTGCGATGTGGGCGGCTCTTCTTTTTCTTGCCTTGCGCGTGCTCCTATATATAATAAGGAGTGCTAAAATATTCTCTCAAGATAGAGCAGCATAAGGAAGCCCAGGACGAGGGCGTAGGTGGCTTGTTTCTGGTAGCCGTGGGCGTGGGTCTCGGGAATCATCTCGTCGCTCACCACATAGAGCATGGCACCGCCGGCGAAGGCCAGCATAAAGGGCAGGAACGCTTCGTTCACTATGCCCAGGGCGTAGCCCGTCCACACGCCGAGCACCTCCAGAAGGCCGATGCCCAGAGAGATTACCGCCGTGCGCAGTCGGCTCACGCCGGCCAGTAGCAGCGGCGAAATGACCACCATGCCCTCCGGCACGTTCTGCAGCGCAATGCCGAACGTCACGGCCAGCGGTGTGCCGCCGTTCTGCACGTCGGTGAGGCTCACGCCGGCTGCCACGCCTTCGGGGAACTTATGCAGCGCTATGGCCATGACGAAGAGCATGACGCGCGAGAGCGTCCGGTTGTGGCGGTGCTGCTCCGGGTCGAGGCCGGTGAGCACGTGGAGATGCGGCGTGACAAGGTCGAGCAGGTTGAGGAACAGGGCGCCGACGAGGGCACCGCCCACGACGAGCCACCACAAATTTACGGGGGCCTGTTCGGCGGCCGGCACGATGAGTCCGAGCACGGCGGCCGCCAGCATCACGCCGGCGCAGAAGCCCATCACCGTGTCGTTCCAGCGATGGGGCAAGGCCTTGAAACAGAAGCCCAGTAGGCTACCGATGAGGGTGGCGCCGCAAAGGCCTGCGGCAGAGAGCCAGATGAGAGTCATTTCCTTATTGTTTTGAGGCGGCCTTCCGTCTTTGCAGCCCCCGCAGCAATGCGAAGAAAGCGTGACGGACGGAATGCGCGGGTGCAAAAGTACGAAAAATCCGCGTCTTTTCCAAAGCCGCCGGCACAAATTCGCGCATCCCTCTGCGGCAGAGGGTGCGCGGAGGCCCGGGTGAGACGCGAATCTTGAAGACACCGATAAAAAGGAACGGGTAATAATCACCGGCAGTGCCGAAGTTGGTGTTCTTAGTCGGCATTTAGTCATCATGGCCACAGTAGTGACCGATACTTAGCCACAGCTGTGGCCAAGTATGCGTCACAGCTGTGGCTAAGTATGCGTCACAGCTGTGGCCAAGACGAGCGTGTCGGCTTTTCTGCCCGGCAGAGGGCAATTCCGACGGACGCGCGCCGCGTTTCCGTTCGGCGCTTGCACACTGCGTAATGCTCTAAAATGCTAAAAAATCGGGCAGTTGAGGCATATTTTTCACTTTGTTGCCGCTTTTTATGGGAGAAAGACCTCAAATGTCGGATTTTATTATTATTTTTGTAGCCGAAAACGACATAGCACTCATTAACCCTCAAATAAACTTATTTACCCCTATGGACAAGAGAACATGTCTTTATGAAAAACACATCGGCCTGGAGGCCAAAATGGTGTCTTTCGGCGGCTTTGAAATGCCGATTCAGTACACGGACATTACGGATGAGCATCTGGCCGTGCGCCAGCACTGCGGCGTCTTCGACGTGAGCCACATGGGCGAAGTGCTCGTCACCGGCCCCGAAGCCGAGCGCTTCGTGCAGCACATCTTCACCAACGACGTGAAGGGCCTGGAGGCCGGCAAGATCCTCTACGGCATGATGCTGCATGAGAACGGCGGCACCATCGACGACCTTCTCGTATATAAGGAGGCCGACGACCGCTTCTTCCTCGTCATCAACGCTGCCAACATTGACAAGGACTACGCCTGGATCAGCAGCGAGGCTCAGAAGTACGACGTGAAGGCTGAAAACCAGAGCGAATACTACGGTCAGATTGCCGTGCAGGGCCCCGACACCGAGCGTATCGTGGAAAGCGTGCTCGGCCTGGAGTGCAAGGAACTGGTGTTCTACACCTTCAAGCACATCGAGGTGGACGGCGAAACAATCATTGTGAGCCGCACAGGCTACACCGGTGAGGACGGCTTTGAAATTTACGGTTCCCACAAATTCATCCAGCAGGCTTGGGACAAACTCCTGGCTTGCGGCGAGGTGAAGCCCTGCGGCCTCGGCTGCCGCGACACCCTGCGCTTCGAAGTGGGTCTGCCCCTCTACGGCGACGAACTCACCGACGACCTCTCACCCCTGGAGGCCGGTCTGGGCATGTTCTGCAAACTCGACAAAGAAGAGTTCGTAGGCCGCGAAGCCGTAGCCAAGCAGAAGGAAGAAGGCCTGACCCGCAAGATTGTGGGCATCGAACTTGAAGGTAAGGCTATCCCCCGCCACGGCTACGAAGTAGTGGTGAACGATGAGGTTGTGGGCCACGTTACTACCGGCTACAACAGCATCATGACGGGCAAGAGCGTCTGCATGGCCCTCGTGGATATCGCTTATGCCAAGCTCGACACTCCCGTTCAGGTGCGCATCCACCGCAAGCTCCACAACGGCGTTGTCGTAAAGAAGCGCTTCTATCAGAAGTCCTATAAGAAATAGGGCTCTCCCCCGCTCGCTCCGCCGTAGGGCGGAAACAACTATTTAACTAAACAACTAAACAACTTTTTAACTAAAAAATATCATGGCAAAAGTTATTGAAGGACTCTACTATGCAGAGAGTCACGAGTATGTTCGCGTAGAAGGCGAATTTGGTTACGTAGGTATCACCGATTATGCACAGAGCCAGCTCGGCAACGTCACTTATGTGGACATGCCCGAGGTTGACGACGAAGTAACTGCCGGCGAAGAATTCGGCGCCGTAGAGAGCGTGAAGGCTGCCAGCGACGTTATCAGCCCCGTGAGCGGCACTATCGTTGAAATCAACGAGGCTCTGGAAGACCAGCCCGAACTTATCAACCAGGACGCCTTCGCCAACTGGATTATCAAGGTGCAATTGAGCGACCCCTCCGAGGTAGAGAACCTTATGGACGCCGCCGCTTACGAAGCCATCTGCAAGTAAAAGACTCCCTACGACCTTGGCTGCCCGGCAGCCGAGGTCTTTTTATTTCAATCAAGAATTATTCTATGTTTAAGTATTTCCCACATACTTCCGAGGACATCCGCGAAATGCTGGACGTCATCGGTGTCAAGTCCCTTGAAGATCTCTATGCCGAGATTCCCGAGGAACTGAAGTTCAAGGGCGAACTGAATATGCCCTCCGCCATGAGCGAGGTGGAGGTCCGCCAGCACATCCAGGCCCTGGCCGAAGCCAACATCGTGCCTGAAGAGTGCTATGCCGGTTGCGGCGTCTATGACCACTACCAGCCCAGCGTGGTGCCCTACATCACCGCCCGCTCCGAGTTCTCTACGAGCTACACGCCGTATCAAGCCGAAATCTCGCAGGGCACGCTGCAGTACATCTTCGAATATCAGACGATGATGGCCGACCTCACGGGTATGGACATCTCCAACGCCTCCATGTACGACGGCAGCACCGCCACCGCCGAAGCTATGCTTATGTGCGTGGCCAACGCCAAGAAGCGCAACAAAGTGCTCGTCGCCGCCACCTTCCTGCCCCAGATTCTGAACGTCGTGCAGACCTACGCCCACTATCACGGCGTGGACGTCGTTCTCGTGCCTGAGAAGGAAGGCGTGATGGATAAGGACGCCGCCGTGGCTCTTCTCGAGGCCGACGACGTGGCCGGCCTTATCTGCTGCCAGCACAACCGCTACGGTATCATTGAGGACTTCACCGGTCTGGCAGAAGCCTGCCATGCCCACAAGGCTCTCCTCGCCATCAACAGCGTAGCCTCCGACCTGGCCGTGCTACGCACACCCGGCGAATGGGGTGCCGACATTGCCTGCGGCGATGCCCAGAGCCTGGGTATTCCTATGGGCTACGGCGGTCCGTACATCGGCTACCTCTGCGTGAAGGAGGCTCTCGTGCGCCGTATGCCCGGTCGCCTCGTAGGTGCCACCACCGATGCCAACGGCCAGCGCGCCTTCGTCCTGACGATGCAGGCCCGCGAGCAGCATATCCGTCGCGAAAAGGCCACCTCAAACATCTGCACCGCACAGGGCTATATGTGTCTCTTCGTGGCCAGTTACCTCGCCTTGATGGGTGAACGCGGTCTGCGTGAGGTCAACGAGCTCGGCTACAGCGGCGCTCACCTCCTCCACGACAAACTTCTGGAGACCGGTTTCTTTGAGGATGCCTTCCCCGGCAAACTCTTCCTCAACGAGTTCACGCTGCGCCTGAAGAAGGGCGTGGCCGCCGACTTTGTGCGCCACATGCTGGAGTGCGCCCTCGTGCTGCCCGGCGTGGCCGTAGCCGACGACCTCCTCACCGTGGCCGTTACCGAAAAGTACGGTCCCGACAGCGTGGAAGACTACGTAGAAAGTGCTAAAATCTATTTTTCCGAACTTTAATCCCTGACAAATCACTATGAATAATAAGTATTATGGCAAGCTCATATTCGAGCTCTCGCGTCAGGGTCGCGTAGGCTACTCCCTGCCCAACTTCAACTATGAAGACGCCTACAAGATGAATCTTCCCGAGGAGCAGAAGCGCCAGTCCACGACCCTTCTGCCCGAGGCTGACGAACTTACCGTCGTGCGCCACTACACCAACATGTCCAACAACAACTTTGGTGTAGATACGGGTTTCTATCCCCTCGGCTCCTGCACGATGAAGTATAACCCCAAACTCAACGAGGAGCTCGCCCAGCTTCCCTCGCTGAACATCCACCCGCTCACCCCCGACTTCGCCGCCCAGGGTTGCCTCGCCATCTACGACGAGACGCAGCGCCTGCTGTCCGAAGTGGCCGGCCTGAGCCAGTTTACGCTCAACCCCTATGCCGGTGCCCACGGTGAACTGACGGGTCTGCTCGTCATCCGCCGCTATCACGAGAGCCGAAACGACAGTGCCCGTGTGAAGGTGCTCGTTCCCGACTCTGCACACGGCACCAACCCCGCCTCGGCAGCCGTCAGCGGCATGCAGGTGGTGCAGGTGAAGTCCCTGCCCGACGGCACCGTCGATGTGGAAGACCTCAAGACCCACCTCGGTCCCGACGTCGCCGCCATGATGATGACCAACCCCAACACCCTCGGCATCTTCGAGCGTCAGATTCCTGAAATTGCCCGCCTCGTCCACGAGTGCGGCGGTCTGATGTACTACGACGGAGCCAACCTCAACCCGATGCTCGGCGTATGCCGCCCCGGCGATATGGGCTTCGACGTGATGCACATCAATGTCCACAAGACCTTCTCCACGCCTCACGGCGGCGGTGGCCCCGGCGACGGCCCCGTAGGTGTACGCAAGGGTCTTGAGCAGTTCCTGCCCAGCCCCGTAGTTATCGCTGCCGACGAATATGATGCCAGCGACATCTACTTCAATGAGGACACCTTCTGCATCGGCGAGAGTGGCGACACCCTCGGCAGCGTGAGCGGTTACCTCGGCAACTTCGCCGTCATCACCCGCACGCTTTCCTACCTCCTCTCTATGGGTAAGGAAAACATCCCCATGGCCGGCAAGCTCTCCGTGCTCAACGCCAACTACATCAAGGAGCGCCTCAAGGACTGCTACCTGCTGCCCATCGAAGGCCTGTGCAAGCACGAGTTCGTGTTCGACGGTCTCCGTCCCGAATACGGCGGCGACCACCACGACGATGCCCACGTGACGACCCTCGACGTGGCCAAGCGCCTCCTTGACTACGGTTTCCACGCACCCACCATCTACTTCCCCCTGCTCTTCCACGAGGCCCTTATGATTGAGCCCACCGAGACAGAGTCCAAGCAGACGCTCGACGACTTCATCGAGGTGATGCGCCAGATTGCCGTTGAGGCCCGCGACGACCGCGAGATGGTACGCACCGCTCCCCACAACACGCCTGTCCGCCGCCTCGACGACGTGAAGGCCGTGAAGGAGCCCAAGTTTACCTACAAAGCCCTCTAAACGCTATGGCAACTGCTTTTGATTTAATAATTATCGGTGCAGGCCCCGGCGGTTACGAAGCCGCCGTGGAGGCTGCCCGTGAGGGCAAGCAGGTGCTCGTTATTGAGCGTAGCCACTTCGGTGGCACTTGCCTCAATGAAGGTTGCATCCCCACCAAGTGCCTCTGCCACAGCGCAGAGGTGCTGGATGAGGTGCGCCAGTCTGCCGCTCTCGGCGTGCAGACGGCCGACGTGCAGTTCAGCCTCCAGAATGCCATGGCCCGTAAGGACGGCGTAGTGGAAAAGCTCCGCGCTGGCATTGAAGCCCTGATGAAGACGCCCGGCATCACCTTCGTACAGGGTGAGGCCAAGTTCAAGGTGGGCGATGCCCACACCGTCATCATCGGCGACGAGGAATATACCGCTCCCGCCGTGATGATAGCCACCGGCAGCGTCACCAAGTTCCTCCCCATCCCCGGCGCCCACAGTCAGCACGTCGTGACGAGCCGCGAGATGCTCGAACTCACCGAGGTTCCCCGTCGCCTCGCCGTCATCGGCGGTGGCGTCATCGGCCTGGAATTCGCCAGCATCTACCGCAGTTTCGGCAGCGAGGTCACCGTCGTGGAATACTGCAAGGAAATCCTCCCGCAGTTCGACCGCGACCTGGCCAAGCGCCTCCGCACTTCCCTCAAGAAGCGCGGCATAGCCTTCGAGGTAGGTGCCGCAGTGACCGAGTTGCGCGACGAAGCCGACGGCTCCGCCACCGTCCTCTATTCACAGAAGGACAAGGTGAAGGAGGTACAGGCCGACCTCGTACTGATGGCCGTAGGCCGTGCCGCCAATGTGGACAGCCTCAATCTGGCCGAAGCCGGCATCGACTTCACGCCCCGTGGCATCAAAGTGGACGAGAACTACGAGACCAACGTCCCCGGCGTCTTCGCCGTGGGTGACGTCAACGGTCTGCTGCAGTTGGCCCACGCCGCCACCTTCCAGAGCTACAAGGTGCTGGACTACCTCAGAGCAACCGCCAACATCCCAGAAGGGCATTCCAGCGCAGAAGCACTCCCCCAAAGGGGGAGCGGGGAGGGGGCTGTTCCCGCTGCCGTCTTCACCACTCCCGAATGCGCTATGGTAGGCCTCACCGAAGAGCAGTGTGAGGCTCAGGGTCTCGAATACCGCGCCCTGAAGTCCTTCTACCGCGCCAACGGCCGTGCCTTAAGCATGGAGGCCGAAGACGGTCTGGTGAAGATACTCGTAGGTGCCGACGACACCATCCTCGGCGCCCATATCCTCGGAGCCCACGCCGCCGACATGATTCACGAGCTCACCCTCGCCATCCACGCCGGCATCAAGCTCCCCCAACTCGCCCGTATGGTACACGCCCATCCCTCGCTCAGCGAAATCATCCTCGCTGCCGCCCGCGGATAGCCGTAGTACGCAGTTCTGTTACCCAAGAAGTTCCCGCAAGTCCGTTTGCGGGGACTTCTTTTTTATTATTAGTATTCAGCGAAAATAAATGTAAGCTTTGGCCTCCCTTGTAAACGCATGAGGTTTGAAAGATTTCTATGCGATGGGTCTTACATAAGCCCAGCCTGGGCGGCATTATTTTTCGGCGACAGCCGACAAGAATTCTATCCCTCGCAAACAAATGTTTTCTTGCATGTTTCCGACCTCCAAAATTTTTGATAAATTTTTTCCTAATTTTTGTAGCGCCGCAGGCAACCCTTTTGTCAAATTTTTTTACAATTTATGTGTCCGTACAGCGCGATATTCGCGAGCGAAGTGTAAGTCGATTGGCTACACGCGATTCTCGCGAAAGTTAGTAAAACACTGACGCATAAATCGTTAGTAAAGCGAGGACTAAGATTTCTTCCCAATTTTCGCAACTAAATGCCGACTAAGCGCGAATTTTGCTTGTACTCGGCAAGAAATTCCGCTCTTTTAATTTTCACTAGTTCCCTTTTAATTTTCACTTGTTCCCT
>JAKSLT010000005.1 GCA_024401055.1 Bacteroidaceae bacterium
GTACGAGTGAAATTCGCGCTTAGTCGGCATTTAGTTGCGGAAATTGGGAAGAAATCTTAGCCCTTGCTTTACTAACGGTTTATGCGTCAGCGTTTTACTAACTTTCGCAAGAATCGCGTGTAGCCAATCGAGTTACACTTCGTTCGCGAATATCGCGCTGTACGAGCACATACATTGTAAAAAATTTTGACAAAAGGGTTGCCTGCGGCGCTACATGAATTGGGAATAAATTTATCAAAAATTTTAGATGGTTGGAGCGGGTCGGGGAGAGGTGAAAGAGCATTGGCTGGAAGCCAGTACCTTGCGGGAAGAGTTCATTGCGCCCGCTCTGGAGGTACTGGCTTCCAGCCAGAACTAAGATAGAGAGACTACACACCCGAGACTTCGCCCCGGTTTACTCATCGCTCACTGCGTTCGCTGTAGTGGCTTCCAGCCACATCCCGCAGCTCCGAATCTCGCAAGACTTAAACAGAGCCCCCTCCTACTCCTCCGAGGGGGGAGAGCCCAAGAGCGAAAGGAAACTGGGCCTCCCCCCCTCGGGGGGATAAGAGGGGGGGCTTTTCCGGCGAAGCCGACAATATGCCTACTCCCACTCTATCGTCGAGGGCGGCTTGGAGGAGATGTCGTAGCAGACGCGGTTGACGCCCTTCACCTTGTTGATGATGTCGGTGGAGACGCGGGCAAGGAAATCGTAGGGGAGACGGGCCCAGTCGGCGGTCATGGCATCGCTGCTGGTGACGGCACGCAGGGCCACGGGATTCTCGTATGTGCGCTCGTCGCCCATGACGCCTACGCTGCGAACCTCGGAGAGGAGGATGGCGCCGGCCTGCCACACTTGGTCGTAGAGGCCCCAGTCGCGGAGGGCGTTGATGTAGATGGCGTCGGCCTCCTGAAGGATTTGTATCTTCTCGCGGGTGATGTCGCCGAGGATGCGCACGGCGAGGCCGGGGCCGGGGAAGGGATGGCGGCCGATGAGTGTGTCGGGCATGCCGAGCTCGCGGCCCACGCGGCGCACCTCGTCCTTGAAGAGCCAGCGGAGGGGCTCGCAGAGGCGGAGCTTCATGTCGGAGGGCAGACCGCCCACGTTGTGGTGGCTCTTGATGACTTTGCCGGTGATGTTGAGGCTCTCGATGCGGTCGGGGTAGATGGTGCCCTGGGCCAGCCAGCGGGCGTCGGTAATCTTGGCGGCTTCGGCATTGAAGACCTCCACGAAGTCGCGGCCGATAATCTTGCGCTTCTGTTCGGGGTCGCGCACGCCGGCAAGGTCGGCGAGGAATTTCTCGGAGGCATCCACGCCGATGACGTTGAGGCCGAGGCATTCGTAGTCGCGCATGACGTTGCGGAACTCGTCCTTGCGGAGCATGCCGTGGTCCACGAAGATGCAGGTGAGCTGATGGCCTATGGCGCGGTTGAGAAGCACGGCGGCCACGCTGCTGTCCACGCCGCCGGAGAGGCCGAGGATGACGCGGTCGGTACCGATTTGCCGGCGCAGCTCGGCCACGGTGTCCTCGACGAAGGACGAGGCGCCCCACTCACGGCGACTGCCGCAGATGCCGCAGACGAAGTTTTCGAGCAGGAGCGTGCCCTGGAGGGAATGATAGACCTCGGGATGGAACTGTACGGCCCACACGGACTGCTGTCCTTGAGGTGCGGGGATGTAGTAGGCAGCATTTTCCACCGTCTCGGTGGAGGCGATGACCTGTGCGCCGGCGGGGAGATGGGTGATGGTGTCGCCGTGGCTCATCCACACCTGTGAATTGTCGTCGAAGCCGTGGAAGAGAGGGTTGTCCTTGCAGATGGTGACGAGCTGCTGACGTCCGTACTCGCGGGAGTCGGCGCTCTCTACCTTTCCGCCGCCGGTGTGGGCGATGTACTGCGCACCGTAGCAGATACCGAGCAGAGGCAGACGGCCGCGGAAGCGTGAGAGATCCACCTGGAAGGCCTCGGGGTCGTTAACGGAATAGGGCGAGCCGGAAAGAATGACGCCGATGACGTCGGTGTCGTCCTCGGGATATTTATTGTAGGGCAACACCTCGCAGAAGGTGCCGAGTTCGCGGACGCGGCGGGCTATGAGTTGCGTGGTCTGCGAGCCGAAGTCGAGGATTATTATTTTCTGCATATTATTAGAAGAAAAGTGTTATTGAATACTACGGCGGGGGTGGCGATTAGCCCAACAGGTCAATTTGCATACCTTCGTACACGGCCTGCACGTTTTCTGCGCGGCAGAGACGGCGGGCGAGGGCGAGGCCGAAGGCGAAGGCTGCGCTGGGGCCGTTGGCCGTGATGACGTTGGCGTCCTCCACGACGAGGCTCTGCTGCACGTCGGCGCCTTCCAGGTATTTCTCAAAGCCGGGGTACACGCAGGCTTTCTTGCCGCGCAGCACACCGGCAATGCCGAGCACGAAGGGTGCTGCGCAGATGGCGCCGATAAGGCCGCCGCGCTCATTCTGGCGTTGCAGGAGGTCAATTACGCGCTCGTCTTCGGCGAGGTTGGCGGCGCCGGGCATTCCGCCGGGCAGCACAATGGCTTCGGCCTCGTCGGGACGGAGTTCGGCAAAGTCGATGTCGGGAATCACGCGCAGGCCGTTGCTGCCTTCCACGTAGGAGTCGCCCGTCATGTTGACGAGTTGCACTCTCGCGCCGCTGCGGCGCAGAATGTTAAGGGGCGCACACGTTTCCGTTTCCATGAAACCGTGTGCCAGGAGAATGTAAATCATATCTGTCGTTGTTTATTATTTATCAGTTTAGAACTTCACGGCGCCGAGGTTTCTGTCCACGAGCATGCCGTCCACGGCTTTCAGCGTCCACTTGCCGGCCTTCTTGGCGCGGAATTTCAGGACGAAGAGTTCGGGGGCGCCTTCGTCGAGAAGGGTGCTCTGGCCCACGTTGACAAAAGTGGGGAGGAGTTCCTTCTGGCCGTTGGAGTGGAGACGGTCGTTGGTGAGGTTATGCATGTCCTTCATTCCGACGAGTTCCATACCGAGGTACTCCATTTCGTCGGTGTTGTAGGGCAGGCCGAAGGAGAGGGCGTTGACGTAGTGCAGGCCTTCGCCCTTCACAGTGATGCGCAGCTCGTCGCCGGCTTTCCAAGTCTTGGCGGAGGGCACGAGAACGAGGCTGCCGCTCACCTTGTCGGCGGAGTTCTCCACGCCGCCTTCCAGTTCGGTGGCCACAAGGCTGATGTCCTGTGCATCAATGAGCCCGTTCTTATTCACGTCGCCGACGCTCACGTAGTCATAGTCGGAGTCCACGGTGCGCAGGCCGGTGTAGTTCATGTAAGACGTGAGGTCGTTGTCGTCGATGCGCTTGTCGCGGTTGATGTCACCCTGGAGCGCAATCTCGGTGTCGGGCTGGCGATAGACGTACATGGCCTCGCCGCTGCCGAAATTGCCCACGGCCTCATCCACGTGCAGACGAATGTAGCGCACGGGCTGAAGAGAGTTGACAGTTGACAGTTGGCAGTTGATGGTTTTCACGTCGCCGCTCTTTTCCCACTGGAAAGCCTGCGGCTCTGTCCAGTTCTCGCGGTCGGCAGACACCTGCCATGTGCCGCGGAGGAGAGTTCCGTTGCCGGCATCGTGGCGGGGCTGGTATTCAATGCGGTCGAGGCTGACGAGTCCGCGGAGGTCGAGCGTCATGTCGAAGGGTACGGCCTCGCCCTTGCCCCACTTGCTGTGCCAGGAGGTCTTGCCGTCGAAATCAAAAAGTTTCTGCACCTCCGTGCCGGGCTGGTCCTCGCAGGTGGCGCTGGCCTTGATATTCCTTACGGCCCATTTGTAGGGGTCAGCAGCGGTGGTGGCCGTCATTTCGGCCCACTCGCCGGCACCGTCCAGGTTGACGGGGCGCACACGGAAGGCATACTCCGTCTCTGGCGTGAGGTCGTTGAAGGCCAACTGCGTGCCGGCCACGGTGTAGGTTCTGCCCTGGAAGTCCACGTCGTAGTAGTCGGCACCTTCCACGGCCTGCCAACTGGGCGTCAGGGTGTAGGCGCCGGGAGAGTTGATAGTTGACAGTTGACAGTTAATAGTTGACAGTTTGCCGTGGCTCTTGAGGCAGGGGTCGGCGGGTTGGCTGTCGGCCCAGCCGTTCACGGTAAGTTCTATGGCGTTCTGCGTGATGTCGGTCTCGGGCACGCTCACTACGATGCGGCTGGGGGCCTTCACCTTCAGTGTCTCGCTGAAAGTTTCAGCCATAGGCGCGGCCTCGTACTGCCATTCGGCCTTCACTTTCTTGCCGCCCACCTTCACGCTGATGCTCTTCGGGGCCTGTGTGGCGTGGATGAAGAACTGCGTTTGCTTCCTGGGCTGGAAGCCTTCGTAGCCTCCCTCCGTGGCAGCCACTTTCACCACCACCTTGCCGCCCTCTTGCTTCATGTTGAGGGCCGTGCGGGTGCATTCGCCGCCGAGGTAGGCCTGTGTGCGGCCGTCGTCGTCGTATTCCGAGAAGGAGCTCTCGCCGCCGGGGAAGATTTCGTATGCACGGTAGTCCTTCGGTGCCCCTGCGGGGTTGTTGTGGGCACGTGTCTTGGGGATGATGGCACCGCGCTTGGCGAATACGGGGAGTTTCCAAAGGGGAGCCTCAAAACCATTGATGATGCGGCCGCCCTCATAGCGCTCGCCGGTGTAATAGTCGTACCACGTGCCTTCCGGCAGGTAGATGCCGTGGCGCACGTCGTTGCCCTCATCGTCGGCCGCCGTGTTCTGGTAGATAGGGGCTACCAACAGCGAGGAACCATACATGAACTGGTAGCGTGTCTGCGTGCCGTAGGTGAAATCGTTGGGGTAGTCCAGGAACATGGCGCGCACCATCGGCTTGCCGTCCACGGCTTCGCGGGCTATGCTGTAGGTGTAGGGCATAAGCGCCGACTTTTGCTTCAGATACCAGCGGTTGATGCTCGTAGCGGGCTCGCCGAGGCCTTGCGGATACTTCGGGTGCGAGCCCCAGCCGTCCATGTTGAGTTCCATCGGCGTGTAGGTCTTCCACTGATATTCCCTGACGTTCACGGGAAGGTTCTTGCCGCCGAAGATGCCGTCCACGTCGTTCGTGATATTCGGCTGTCCCGAGAGGCCGCTGCCGATGAAGGTCGGGATATGGTAGCGGATGTATTCCCAGTTGCCGCCCGTCTGGTCACCGGTCCAGATGCCGGCGTAGCGCTGCGTGCCGGCCCATCCGTCAACGGAGATGATGAAGGGGCGCGCGTCGGCTCCGTAGTAAGGCATCACCTCTCCCACGTCCGTCACGCCGTTCAGACCGAAACTGTAGCCGGCTCCCACCCATGCCACGTCAGTCTTCAGGACGCGCACACCGGCGTCTCTCACCTCTTTCACTATATCGCGCTGCAACAGGGCCTCCACGCCTTCCTTCGGGTGCAGGTCGCTCTGCGTCCAGAGTCCAACCTCCACGCCTCTCGAGCGGGTGTATTCGCCGAAGCGGCGCAGGTTTTCTATGTTGCCGTCAAGCGTGGAGTCCTGGCCGTAGCCCGTGGCGTAGCCGTCGTTGGGAAGTATCCAGCCCAGCGGCATGTCGTTGTCCAGGTAGCGGTCCACTACGCCGCGGGCCGAGAACTGGTAACTGCCCTCCTTCTCGCCGTTCAGCGTCTCCTTCACGCCGCCGTTGTCCTTCTGGCTCTCGGCGTAGCGCTTGCCGTCCTCAAACACCATGTTGCCCTTCTCGCTCTCCGTCCAGTAGTCGCGGTTGTAGGCGTTCAGATGGCCCTCGAAGAAACCGTACTTCGGCAGCAATACGGGGCGGCCCGTCAACTGGTAGAAGTCGTTCAGCAGCGCCGTGGCCCCATCATCCACCATCACGAAGGCGTCCAGATAAGTATCCTTGTGGCTGAGGCTCACCGTTCCCTGTTCCGTGGCGCCGAAGTCGTAGGTGCCGGGGCGGAAAGTGTGGAACATCACGCCGTAGCCCGCCGTGCTCCAGTAGAAGGGGCAGGGTGAGGCCACGCCGCCGTCCACCCAGTTGTTGGTATTCTCAATCGCTATTTGCTGACCGCGATGGCTGAAGCGCCCGTTCTGCACGCCGCCGCCGTAGAAGTATTCGCCGTCGCGGCAGGCCAGCGTCACGCTGAAGGCATCCTTCTCAAAGGCCGGCGCACCCGTCTGCCGGAGCACTTCGCGGCCCGTCCGCGTGTCGGTCACGCTCATCAGTCCCGTCTTGCCGCACAGCACGATGCGCGTATGCCCGGCCGTCACTTGATAGCCGTCCTTCCCTTTCTCCAGGCTCACCTTCGTAGCCACGCGGGGCTGGGGCACGAGAATGTCGGCCTGCGGCTGTGCCTCCGGTTTGCGGAGTACGCCGCCCTGCGGGTCCATAAACAGGCGGAAAATGCCGGGGCCGTAGAAATCCACGGTCATACACCGGCCGTCAGTGTAGTACACCTCCACGGCCGCGCCGTTGAGCGTCCTGACATCTTTTATTTTTTGTGCGTGCGCGCATAAAGCGCCGAGGCAGATAGCCGCCGAAAGGCATAAAAAGCGTTTCATAAGGACAGGTTTTCGTAATTTTGCTGCGAAGGTACGAAAAAACGGGCGAAACACAAAGGATTTTCCTGATTTTTCTTCATTTTTCGCTCTCATCCCCTCACTTCATAAAGGTCTGTGACGAGCAAGCGCATCACGGCGCACCCGTTTCTTGCGCGATTTTGCCGTCCGGCTAAACAGCCGGGCAGGAAGATTTGCCGTCAGGGCCGAAGGCGTTGTTCTTAGTCGGCATTTAGTCATCATGGCCACAGCTGTGGCCAAATATCGGTCACTACTGTGGCCAAATATGCGTCACAGCTGTGGCCAAGTATTCGTCACAGCTGTGGCCATGACGACCGAGTCGCGGGAAGCGTCAGCAGGAAGCATCGTAAAATCGTATATATCAGGATTATCGGCAAAGAAAAGGGGCTGCCGCGCGCTTCTGTGCGTACGGCAGCCCGAAAGAGCTCCTTTATTTCATTGTCTTCCTGCCCCTGCCGTGCCGGAGTTTCCAGAGGGCTGGCCGAAGGGCCGAAGGGTCGGTTCTTTCACTCGTGAGTATATACTCCCGCCTCGCTTACAAAGCGACCTCCTGCCCTTTAAGGGAAGGGTGGGAAGGGTCAGGAGGGGTTGGGGCGGGCTGCGATTTCCTCCAGCATCTGCCACACGTTGAAGAGGCCGCGGGGCACGTGGAAACAGCCCTTCCACTTGCCGCCCTTGAGGGTGAGGAGCACCTCGCCCTGACGGTTGAGGTAGCCGTACCACTCGGGATAGTCGGGGTCGGTGAAGTGAGTCCAGACATAGTCGTGAACGCGCTCGAACCAGGCGAGGCACTCTTCGTTGCCCGTGAGTTGGTAGCCCTTGAGCATGGTGATGAGCGTCTCGATGTGCACCCACCAGAGTTTCTGGTCCCATTCGAGCTGCTGCAGGGGATGGCCCTTGCGATCCTTGAAGTAGAAGATGCCGCCGTACTTCTCGTCCCAGCCGTACTTGGCCTCCTGGAGGGCTATCTGGCAGGCTTTTTCGATGAGTTCGGGGCGCTGGAGGCGCTTGCCTAGGTCCATGATGAACCACATGGCCTCAATGGCGTGGCCGGGGTTGAGCAGGCGGCCGTCCATGCAATCGACGAGTTCGTTGTCGGTGCCGAGATGCTCCACGATGAGGCCGAGTTCAGGACGATAGAACACGTCCATCACTTCGTGCACGCAGGTCTCGATGGTCTGCTGCAGGAAGTCGGGCTCGAGGAGGGGCTCAATTTCTAGGGCCACGTTGCAGAGAATCATGGGGAGGGCGAAACTCTTCAGGGCGCGGGCTCCCTGTGCGGCCTTGTTCCAGCGGCCCTTGGGGTTATCGACCTTGGAGAGGACAATGTCGAATGTCTTGCGGGAAATCTCCTTGTATTCCTCGTTGCCGGTGGCAAGATAGAGCTGGCCGAAGGCTATGACGGCGAAGGTGTAGGAGAAGATGTTGTAAGGCTCCACGAGGGGATGGCCCTCGCGGTCGAGGGAGAAGTACCAGTTGAGCTGGCCGTCGTGGCCGTACTTGCGGAGGAACTCGGCGCCGTGGATGGCGGCCTCGAGCCATTCGGGACGCTTCTCCACCTTGTTATACAGCGTGGCGAGCATCCATACTTCGCGGCCTTGCAGCCAGATGAACTTGTCGGTGTCGAACACGGAGCCGTCGCGCTCCAGACAGGTGAAATATCCGCCGCATTCGCGGTCGAGACTGTTGTTGAGCCAGAAAGGCATCACTTTGTCGAGCAGTTCGGACTTGTACTGCGCGGCGAGTTGCTTGAAGTCGAGCATGTTTTTTTAGTTGATAGTTGATAGTTGACAGTTAATTGTTATCAGATTCTGGCGCAAAGTTAGTAAAAAACGGGGAGTTAGTCCTCGTCTTTGACTTTTTTTTCGTATTTTTGTGGCCAAAATCAGATAAATAAGCCAATGCTTTACCTTGAAATCGAGTCAAACGCCATGCATTTCGTATCGCTGGAAGGCGAAGAAGTGCAGCACAGCGTGTATCAGATGCAGCACACGCTGACCTTCGAGAGCAATCTCCGCAACGCCATCTCCTCCATTCCCCAGACCGATGGCCGGGGAGAGCCCCTGCGCGTGCTGGTATGCAGCCCCGGCACGGCGATGTCGCTCAACGACTTCAGCGAAGAGGTGGCGACCGACGTGTTCCGCTACTGCCTCCCGGGACGCCCGAAGGAGGAGGTGATGTACGACATGATACCCGAGGCCAACGCCGTGTGGCTCTTCGGTATCCCCAAGGAACAGATGCAGACGCTTGAGCACCTCTTCGGCACCGTGTATTACGCCAGCACGATGGCGCCGCTGGCCCGCTACACGATGAGCCAGACACACGCCGGCGAGAGGAAAATCATGGTGAACTGCCACCACGGCTGGGTAGATATCGTGGCCGTGAAAGGCCGCTACCTTGAGCTGGTCAACACCTACCGGGTGAACGGCCCCACAGACGTGGCGTACTACGTGCTGTCCATCGTGAAGCGCATAGGCTTCAGTCAGACGAAGGACGAGTGTATGCTCACCGGCGAAGAAACCTTCCGCAACGCCGTCCACACCGAGCTCACCCGCTTCATCTCCAACCTCCAGCACCACGTGGACATTACCCGCGAGCTCTTCGCCTATCTACATTAAGCGCAGCGTTCACATTACCCACATTAAGCGCAGCGTTCACATTTCTCACATTAAGCGCAGCGTCCACATTACTCACATTAAAATCATGCGCATCATCACCGGCAAATACCGCGGGCGCCACTTTGACGTGCCCCGCACCTTCAAGGCCCGCCCCACCACCGACTTTGCCAAAGAGAATATCTTCAACGTCCTGCGCGGCTACCTCGACTTTGAGGACTGCCGCGCCCTCGACCTCTTCGGCGGCACGGGCAGCATATCCCTGGAGCTCTTGAGCCGCGGCTGTACCCGCGTGGTCACCGTGGAGATGGACCGCCAGCACTTCCAGTTCATCCAGCGCTGTGCCCGTACGCTGGACGACGAGGCATGGCTGCCCCTCTGCGGCGACGTGTTGAAGTTCGTGCCGCGCTGCCGCGAGCAGTTCGACCTCGTCTTTGCCGACCCGCCCTACGCGCTGGAGCAGCTCGCCGCACTGCCCGATATGGTAATGGGCAGCACATGCCTTGCGCCCGGCGGTCTCTTTGTGCTGGAGCACGGCAAGGAGCATTCCTTCGCCGACCACCCCCTCTTCGTTGACCACCGCCAGTATGGCAGTGTGAACTTCTCTCTCTTCAAGCGCCCCGATGGTCAGTGAACAAATCGCCGACCTCATCGGCTCCCACCTTCCCTTCACCCTCACGCCCGAACAGCGTGAGGCCGCCCTGCGGCTCGGTGCTTTCATTGCCGACCCGCGCAGTGAGCGGTGCTTTGCCCTACGCGGCTATGCCGGCACGGGCAAGACGAGCCTCATCGGTGCGCTGGTGAAGGTGCTGAAGGAGGCGGAGATTCCCGTCGTGCTGCTGGCCCCCACGGGCCGTGCCGCCAAGGTGTTCTCGCTCCACGCCGGTGCCCCCGCCCACACCATCCACCGCATCATCTACCGCCAGGAGACCTTCCGCGGGCAGGACACGCCCTTCCAACTGGCGTTCAACAAGCAAAGGCACACCGTTTACATCGTGGACGAGGCCTCAATGATAGCCTCCGGCACCGGCACGATGGGCGACAGCCTCTTCGGCAGCGGCGAACTCCTCGACGACCTCATACGCTACGTCTTTGAAGGCGCCGGCAACCGCCTCCTCCTCGTGGGCGACACGGCGCAGTTGCCGCCCGTCGGCGAGGACGAGAACCCCGCCCTCCAGCGCGACGTACTCCTCGGCTACGGCCTCCTCGTGAGCGGCATGCAACTCACGCAGGTGGTGCGCCAGGAGGAGCAGAGCGCCGTGCTGGAAAACGCCACAGCCCTACGCACGGCCATCGCCGCCGTGCAGGCAGAGGCCGCCACCCTCCACGCCTCCGCCGCCGGCATCCCCGTGGCCCTGCCCCCCGTTACTTTCGGCGGCGAAGTGGAGCGCATGCCCGGCAATGAGCTCATCGAGGCGCTCTACGACGCCTACGGCGAATACGGCACGCAGGGCACCATCGTAGTGACGCGTTCCAACAAACAGGCCAATATATATAATAATGGTATCCGCGCCCGCATCTTCGACCGCGAAGAACCCCTCACCCGCGGCGACCTCGTAATGGCCGTGAAGAATAATTATTACTGGTTGAAGCCCGAGCCCAGCCAAAGCCCAACCTCCAGCCCCTCCCCGTCGGAGCCACCTTCGGTGCTCCGCCACCCCTCCCCCTGCAGGGAGGGGGAATTACCCCTAAAGGAAGCAAGCGAACCTTCAACCGCAGGAGCATTCTCCCCCTCCCTGCAGGGGGAGGGGTGGCAGGGTGCCGCAGGCAGCCCTGACGGGGAGGGGCTTGGGGAGAGGCTGGAGAGCCCTGGAGCGCAAGCCGGCTTCATCGCCAACGGCGACGTGGCCGAAGTCACTCATTTCCGCAACGAGCACGAGCAGTATGGCTTCCGCTTTGCCGACGCCACGCTTTATTTCCCCGACTACGACGAAGAAGTGGAGTGCCGCGTGATGCTCTCCACGCTCCAGAGCGAGAGCCCCTCCCTCACCCACGAGGAGCAGAGCCGCCTCTACGAGGCCGTCCTCGCCGACTACGCCCACCTGCCCTCCAAGCGCGAGCGCCTCAAAGCCGTGCGCGAGGATCCCTACTACAATGCCCTGCAAATAAAATACGCCTACGCCGTCACCTGCCACAAGGCCCAGGGCGGCCAGTGGCCCCGCGTCTTCGTGGATCAGGGCTACATAGCCCCCGAAGCGCAGGACATCTCCCACCTCCGCTGGCTCTACACCGCCTTCACCCGTACCACCGACAAACTTTTCCTCATAAACTGGCGCCCCTCCCCATAAAGCAAAAAACACTCCCTACTCACACTCTCTTTACCATTTCATTGCGTCCCCACCTTAAGGGTAAATTCCCCTCCCTATGGGGGAGGGGTGGCAGAGCACCGAAGGTGGCTCTGACGGAGAGGGGCTGCAGGTTACCATATTCCATGAAAATACTCCTCATCGGCGACTACAGCAACGTCCACGCCACCCTCGCAGAGGGCTTGCGCACCCTCGGCCACGACGTCACCGTCGTCAGCGACGGCGATGGCTGGAAAGACTATCCCCGCGACATTGACATACGGCGCCCCAGCCTCGGACGCTGGCAGTCGTTGCGCTACTATCTCCGTCTCCGCCGCCTCTGGCGCACACTGCGCGGCTACGACGTCGTGCAACTCATCAACCCCGTCTTCCTTCCCCTGCGCGCCGAGCGCATCTGGCCGTTCTATGAAAGTCTGCGCCGCCACAACGGCAAGGTATTCATGGGCGCCTTCGGCATGGACCACTATTGGGTGAAGGCCGGCACCGACTGCCACACCTTCCGCTACTCCGACTTCAACCTCGGCCCCACCCCGCGCACCGACCTCCCCGAGAACGCCCTCTTCATCGCCGACTGGCTCCACGGCCCCAAAGGCCTCCTCAACCGGCGCATCGCCGCCGACTGCGACGGCATCATCGCCGGCCTCTACGAGTACTACGCCAGTTATGAGAAATACTGCCCCCAAAAAGAGAAGCTGACGTTTATTCCGTTCCCCATTAAAAGCCCCTCCCCGTCAGGGCTGCCTGCGGCACCCTGCCACCCCTCCCCCTGCAGGGAGGGGGAGAATGCTCCTGCGGTTGAAGGTTCGCTTGCTTCCTTTAGGGGTCATTCCCCCTCCCTACAGGGGGAGGGGTGGCGGAGCACCGGAGGTGGCTCCGACGGGGAGGGGCTTGGAGCCAGGCCGGAGGGGGTAGTTTTCTTCATCGGCATCCAGCGTTCCCGCTCCGCCTACAAAGGCACCGACATCATGCTCCGCGCCCTGGAGCGCGTGGAGAAGGAACTGCCCGACAAGGTACGCGCAGTTCGCGTGGAGAGCGTGCCCTTCGCCGAATACCGCAAACTCATGCTCGGCAGCGACGTCATCCTCGACCAGCTCTACAGCTACACGCCCGCCATGAACGCCCTTGAAGCGATGTCGCAGGGCCTCGTCGTGGTGGGCGGCGGCGAACCTGAAAACTACGCCATCCTCGGCGAGGAAAGTCTCCGCCCCATCATCAACGTAGAGCCCGACGAAGAAAGCGTATATGAGGCCCTGCGCGACCTCGCCCTCCACCCCGAGCGCCTGCCCCGCCTCAAGGCCGACACCCTCGCCTACATCCACCGCCACCACGACCACCTCAAGGTGGCGCAGCAATACCTCGACTTCTGGACAAAAGAAAAGTGAGCCGCCTCCCATTTTCTGCTACATTTCCTACATTGCTACATCCCCCCACACAATAAAACAAGCACCCCGCCAAGGCTATTCCTCGGCGGGGTGCTGGGTTTAGGAAATCATATAAATCATAATTCATCATATAAATCTTCTGGGCGCCGCAGGCCAACAATAAAATTGAATCGCTCTCAAAGCTCTCCCCCCTCGGGGGAGGTGGAGGGGGGCTCCCCTTAACGCCGTAGGCAGCTGCGCAGGCTATAATGATTATTATGATTTTGGTTACTCTTTTATTATAGCATCATCTTCCCAGTCGTCCATCCAGACGTACTGGGCGCGGGTGTCGAACTCTCCCGTCTCGCCGCCAAACGGTATCTCGCTGGCGCCGCCAAGGAAGGCTCGCTCGGATGTCATCGAGGCCAACTCGGCCTCGGGGATAATATACTTCTTCATAATTAGAAAATAAGCAAATAAGCAAATGTGAGAATTAGCAAATTATATTGTCTGTCCGCAGGGCATTTCCGAATTTGCTAATTTCCAAATTTGCTAATTAATAATCTTTTTACCGTTCACGATGCTAATACCTCTCACGGCACCCTTCACGCCACGTCCCATAAGGTCATAAGCTACAGGGCTCTCCCCCTTGGGGGAGCTGGAGGGGGCTTTTATTCCTTCCGTCTCCTCCACGACAATCTTCCATGCTTTCACTCCACTGCCCAGAGTCTTGGCATCAATATACCAGCGCTGGGGTTTGAGTACCACGCTCGCGCTGTTGGCTTGCATCAGGCGGCCGCCACTCAGGGCGTAGTAGCCGTTGGCAAACATATCCGTCTTCTCGGTGTAGATGCCCGTGATGGTCAGCTCGTAGTTGCCGAGGGCGGAAGTGCATGTCATGCTGTTAACCTCCGCAGCCTCCAGCGTCTTGTTCGTGAGCGCAAGCGTCTTCGTGCCGGTGCTCTTGGCGCGGATGAGGTAAGGATGGTTGGCCAGCGTGCTGCCCGCCTCAAGTTTCTCCACCACGAGGTTCATGCGGTCGCAGTCCCCGTCGGCGTTGTCGTCATACTGCGCATAAGTAGAAATCTCCGCAATGTCAAAGTAGTCCTTCCACTCATTATAGTTCAGCGAGAAGGGCACGTAGAGCGCCTGCCAATCCGTATTGTTGAAGGTGCGGGTATAGGCTACCTCGTCGTAGTCAGTAGCCGTCGAGGAAACGTATTCCTCGCCATCGGTAATGGTAGTGCTCGCCACAGCATCTTCCACAATGATAAATTTCTTCCAATAGTCTTTAGCAGCATAAACATCCTTATAGCCTTTTCTCACGTGAAGTGTACCATATTCGCTGAAAGTGTAAGAACTTATTGTTTGCGGCACAGTTGCTAAATTGGTGACGGAGGTAAGGCCGCTGCATCTATCGAAGGCATAGTTTCCTATGCTCGTCACGCTGCCGGGGATGGTAATGGAGGTCAGGCCGTCGCAATTATAGAAGGCATAGTTTCCTATGCTCGTCACGCTGCCGGGGATGGTAATGGAGGTCAGGCCGTCGCAATTACAGAAGGCGTAGTTTCCTATGCTCGTCACGCCCTCGGGGATGGTGACGGAGGTCAGGCCGCTGCAATTTTGGAAGGCTGAGGATCCTATGCTCTCTACGCCGTTTCCTATGGTGACGGAGGTCAGGCCGCTGCAATCGAAGAAGGCATAGTTTCCTATGCTCTCTACGCCGTTTCCTATGGTGACGGAGGTCAGGCCGCTGCATAAAGAGAAGGCAAAGCCTCCTATGCTCGTCACACCCTCAGGGATGGTGACGGAGGTCAGGCCGCAGCAATAACAGAAGGCTGAGGATCCTATGCTCGTCACGCTGCTGGGGATGGTGACGGAGGTCAGGCCGCTGCAATCAGAGAAGGCAGCTTCTCCTATGCTCGTCACACTATTGGGGATGGTGACGGAGGTCAGGCCGCTGCATAAGTCGAAGGCACCGATTCCTATGCTCGTCACGCTATAAGTCGTACCTTCGTAGGTAACCTTGCTAGGGATGACGACAGAGCCAGAGTAATTCGTTGAGCCAAAAGTCACCTCGGCATCGCCACCTAAAGCAGGGCTACCCAAAATGTTGTAATAAATTCCATCCACCTCAAAATCATAGGCAGAGGCCGCCTGCGGCAGCAGCAGGCCGAGGGCAGCGAGGAAAAGAAAAAGTTTGTGCTTCATAAGCGTTGAAAACTATTGCCTCCCCGTCCCGAGGTCGGCGCTGAAGATTGATGAGTTATAGGCATACAAAAAGGCACAGGGATTAATGCTTGTCTATTCTGAGGCATCGCCAAACGCCTTCCAGAGAAACAAACAGTCCACCCCACGCCGTACCAATATACAGCACCACCCGCCTATAGGGGTGGACGTATAGGCACTGCAGGAGCGTATTACTGCTCGTCCTTCTCTGTAAATTAGGCGATTTCCGTTCAAAGGACAAAGCTTACGCTTTCTTCTATGTCTGCACTCCTTGCGGAATGCGGTGCAAAATTACGAAGTATTTATGAAATAGCCAAATAATATGGGCGTTTTTCGGGCATTCGGTTAGTCGGAGGGGAGGGATAAGAAATGCTATCGCCGTTTCTGCCCGTCGTAAACAAGGAGTAATTGCAGTCCTCCCCTGTTAGGACTCCAGTCCTTATAGGGAAAAACTACAATCCTTATAGGGACAAACTACAATCCTTATAGGGAGAAACTCCAGTCCTTACAGGTGAGGACTGGAGGCTCTGGGGTATTTCCCCCGAAGGGGCAGACTATTTCCCGCCGGTAGGCGGAGCTATTTCTCGGCGAAGCCGACTGAGGGTCTTCTTGTTGGCTGCGCCAAGAAATAAAGGCGGCTTCGCCGGAAATAGTTGTTTTGAAATAAATGCCTGCGGTGCTGCATAAATTAAGAATAAATTAAAAGCAATTTTTTTGTTCAAGAGCGGACTCTTTCCCCAACCGGGGAGAGATGGCGGAGCCAGAGAGAGGCTAGGGAGTTGGAGGGGTTATGCCCGTGCCATTTTAGCGGACTGCAATAATAATAAAAAAAAGGGCTTCCCGAAGAAACGGGAGGTCCTTTCTATGGTTAGTGCTATAATAGGCGAGGGAGGACGACCTACCGGAAATAGACGCGCTTTACGCGGCCGGAGACGGAGGTGAGGATTTCGTAGGGGATGGTGTCGAGCGTGTCGGAGAGGGTGCTGACGGGCAGCTCTTCGCCGAAGATTTCCACGGCGTCGCCTTCCCGGCAGGGTATGTCGGTGACGTCTATCATGCAGACGTCCATGCAGATATTGCCGAGGTAGGGGGCGGGGCGTCCGCCGACGAGGCAATGGCCGCGGCGGTTGCCGAGATGGCGGTCGAGGCCGTCGGCATAGCCTATGGGGATGGCGGCGATGCGCGAGGGGCGGTCCACTATGGTGCGGCGGCTATAGCCGATGCTGGTGCCGGCGGGCACTTCGCGTATCTGGAGGATGGTGGTCTTGAGGGAGGAGACGGTGTTGAGGGGGCCTCCGGTGAGGGGGCTCACGCCGTAGAGGCCGAGGCCGAGGCGCACCATGTCGAGATGGCGCTCGGGGAAGCGTTCTATGCCGGCGGAGTTGCAGATGTGGCGGAGGATGCGATGGGGGAAGGCTTCCTGTATCCGCCGCGAGGCGGCATCGAAGAGGGCAAACTGACGGGCGGAGAACTCGTCGAAGTCGGGGCTGTCGCTGCCTACGAAATGGCTGAAGACGGAGCGCACGACGAGGGCGTCCTGCCGCTGGAGACGGGCGATGAGGCGGGAGATGTCGTCACTGTCGGCCTGCGGGTTGAACCCGAGGCGGCACATGCCGGTGTCGAGCTTGACGTGGATGGGGAAATTCTGAATGCCGGCGCGCTCGGCGGCATGGATGAGAGCCTCCAGCATCTTGAAGTTATAAACTTCGGGCTCGAGGTTGTAGCGGAAGAGCGTGGGGAAGGCGGTGAGCTCGGGGTTCATGATGAGGATACCGGTGGTGATGCCGGCGCGGCGGAGGGCGGCGCCCTCGTCGGCCACGGCGACGGCGAGATAATCGACGCCCTTGTCCTGAAGGGCACGGCTCACCTCCACGGCACCGGCGCCGTAGGCATCGGCCTTGACCATGCACACCATCTTGGTGTCGGGGCGCATGAAGGAACGGTAGTAGTTGACGTTCTTCGCGAGGGCGGCGAGGTTGACTTCGAGGGTGGTCTCGTGCACCTGGAGGGCGAGGCTCTCGAGGAGGCGTTCGAAGCCGAAGCGGCGGGCGCCCTTGAAGAGCACCACTTCATCGTGGAGGCGCGAGAGGAGGCCGCTGCGGAGGAGTTCGTCGGAGGACTTGAAATATACGCCGGCGACGCCGATGAGATGCTGCCACTGGCTTATCTCCGGCCCCACGCCCACGAGGAAATCTACGCCGCGATGGGCCACCATCTGGGCCACTTGGGTATAGAGTTGCTGGGAGGAGAGGCCGGTCTGGAGGATATCGGAGAGGACGAGGGTGCGGCGGCGACCGGCAAGTTCGGGACGGCGCGCCATGAAGTCGAGGGCTATGTCGAGGGAGGCGAGGTCGGAGTTGTAGGAGTCGTTGATGAGGGTGAGGCCGTGCTCGCCCTGTTTCACCTCAAGGCGCATGGCAATGTGTTCGAGGCCCTGTATGCGCTCGGCGAGGACGGCGGAGTCCATGCCGAGATGGAGGCACACGGCGATGCAGGTGATGGCGTTCTGGATGGAGGCTTCGTTGATGAAGGGCAGCTGTATATTATATATATTGTGTGCCCAGTGGCAGGTGAGGAGGGTGGTGCCCTGTTCGCCGGGGGCGGTCTCCACGAAGAGGCGGGCGGAGGCGTCGCGGCGGCTCCAAGTGATGAGTTCGCCGGAGAAGTCGGCTTCCTGGAGGCAGTCGGCCACTATGGGGTCGTCGATAGGGATGACGAGGGCAGGACAGTCCTTGAAGAGCTGGAGTTTCTCCATGCACTTCTCGGCCATACTGCCGAAATACTCCTGATGGGCGGGCCCGAGGCAGGTGAACACGCCGAGGGTGGGCTGGATAATGGCGCGCAGGGCGGCCATCTCGCCGCGGCGCGACACACCGGCCTCAAAAAGGGCGAGTTCGGTGCGTTCGGAGAGTTGCCACACGCTGAGGGGCACGCCTATCTGGCTGTTGTAGGAGCGGGGCGAGCGGCATACGACGCGCTCGGGGGAGAGCAACTGATAGAGCCACTCCTTGACGGTGGTCTTGCCGTTGGAGCCCGTGAGGCCCACGACGGGGATGGAGAAGGCGTCGCGATGGCGTTCGGCCAGGCGCTGCAGGGCCTTGAGGGGGCTGGGCACAAGGAGGAAATTGGCCTCGGGGAAGTCCGTCTGCCACGCCTCGGGGAGGGTTTCCACGACGAAGGCGCGGACACCGCGGCGATAGAGGTCGGCAATGTAGCGGTGGCCGTCGCCGGAGGAGGTGCGGAGGGCGAAGAAGAGGGAGGACTCAGGGAAAGAAAGCGAGCGGCTGTCGGTGAGGAGCCACTCCACCTGAACGGAAGAAGAGCCGTAGCGATGGGCTCCCGTCAAGGTTGTGATTTGTTCAATAGTGTAGGTCACGGCAAAAAAAGATAAAAAAGCCTCTCCCCGCCGCGGATGCTTCGCACCGCGCCACCCCTCCCCTGCGAGGGAGGGGGAGGATACTCCTGTCAACGGAGAGAAAGTCGTTCAATTGTATTATTCCCCTCCCTCGCAGGGGAGGGGTGGCGGAGTGCCGCAGGCAGCTCCGACGGGGAGAGGCCGCTGGGAGGCTATGATATTTCTGAGAAGTCGGTGCGCTCCCTGCGAAGTTCGCGGAGGCGTTGCCAGAGGAGGGTGTTCTGTGGAAGTTGCTGCTGGGGGTCGGCCTCCACTATTTCTTGGGCCACGAGCCTTGCCTCCTGCATCAGGCGGGAGTCCTTCACGACGTTGGCTATCTTGAGGTCGAAGGGCATGCCGCTCTGCTGGGTACCTTCCAGGTCGCCGGGGCCGCGGAGTTTGAGGTCTTCCTCGGCTATTTCGAAGCCGTCGGTACTCGACACCATGATGCGCATTCTGCGGCGCGTGGTGTCCTGCATGTCGCGCTTGGTGATGAGGAGGCAGTAACTCTGGTCGGCACCGCGGCCCACGCGGCCTCTGAGCTGATGCAACTGCGAGAGGCCGAAGCGCTGGGCGTCCTCAATGACCATCACGCTGGCGTTGGGCACGTTGACGCCCACCTCTATGACGGTGGTGCTGACGAGTATCTGCGTCTCGCCGCGCTTGAAGCGGAGCATCTCCTCGTCCTTGATGGCGGACTTCATCTTGCCGTGGACGCAGCCCACCTTATATTGCGGGAAGGCCTCCACCATCTTGGCGTAGCCCATCTGAAGGCTTTGGAGATCCATCTTGGCTGTTTCCTCGATGAGGGGATAGACGACATACACCTGCCGGCCGGCGGCGAGTTCGTGGAGGAGGCCCTGATGGAGCTGCGCCTGTTCGTCCTCGTAGTAGTGGCGGGTGCTGACGGGTTTGCGGCCGGGCGGCAACTCGTCGATAACGCTCACGTCGAGGTCGCCATACACGGTCATGGCGAGGGTGCGGGGTATGGGGGTGGCCGTCATCACGAGGATGTGGGGCGGCTGCGCATTCTTTTCCCAGAGGCTGGCGCGCTGCTTCACGCCGAAGCGATGCTGCTCGTCCACCACGGCGAGGCCGAGGTTGAGGAACTGCACGGAGGGCTCGATGAGGGCGTGGGTGCCGACGAGGATATCCACCTCGCCGCGCGCCGTGGCTTCCAGTATCTCGCGACGGCGGGCGCCCTTGACGATACCGGTGAGGAACTCCACGCGCACGGGGAGGTCGCCGAGCTGTTCGCGCAGCGTGGCGAGGTGCTGTTCGGCCAGTATCTCGGTAGGGGCCATGAGGCAGGTCTGGAAGCCGTTGCCGATGGCGAGGAGGCAGGTCATCAGGGCCACCATCGTCTTGCCGCTGCCGACGTCGCCTTGCAGGAGGCGGTTCATCTGGCGCCCGGAGGCCATGTCGGCCTGTATCTCGCGGAGCACGCGTTTCTGGGCTCCGGTGAGTTCAAAGGGTATGCGCTCCTTGTAGAAGCGATGGAAGAGTTCTCCCACCTGCGGCAGGCGGTAGCCGGCAATCTGAAGTTGCTGGCGTTTGGCGTAGCACAGGATGCCGAGCTGGAGATAGAAGAGTTCCTCAAACTTCAGGCGGCGCTGGGCGGCGGGCAGTTCCTCGGCGGAGCGCGGCTGATGGATGATGCGCATGGCCTCGGTCAGGGCGATGAGGTGGCGCTGGGCGATGAGCTCGGCGGGCAGTGTCTCGTCCATGCCGCCCTTTGAGGCCACGATGTCCCACGCCGCGCCGATTATCTTGGCCAGGGCGCGGGAGTTGAGGCCCGCGTTCTTCATCCTGTCGGTGGTATGGTAGTGAGGGAGAAGCCCTGCCCCCGTGCCCCTCCCGTCAGGGAGGGTTCCGTTTCCTTCTGCCAGCAACGGCGCGGAGGCCAATGGCGGGGCCTGTGGTTGGAGCCACTGCTGTCCTCCCGCCTGCTGTGCCTTTTCCTTCGCCGCCGTGAGGTCTTCCATCTCGGGGTGGCCTATGTTGAAGCGGTTCTTGAAGAAGGTGGGCTTACCGAACACGAGGTACTCATGGCCTATCTTGTAGGTCTTCTCGGCGAACTTGATGCCGCGGAACCACACGAGTTCGCAGTAGCCCGTGCCGTCGGTAAAGGTGGCGATGAGGCGTTGCTTGTGCCCTGCGCCTTCCTTGAAGAACTCCAGGATGCGGCCCTTTACCTGCACGGCGGGCATGCCTTCCATAAGGTCGCAGATGCGCTGCACCTCCGAGCGGTCGTCGTAGCGGTAGGGGAAATAATACAGCAAATCCCCCAGCGTCGTGAGGCCAAGTTCCTTGCGGAGCAGGTCGGCTCTTACCGGTCCCACCCCCTTCACATACTTGACGTCTTGCCGGAGGATTTGCTGCATGGGATTGCCGCGTTAGAAGCGGAAATAGGTCTCTACCCAGAGTTCGTTGTAGTTGTGCTTGCCGGCGGCCAGGGTGCGGTCGTTGACGAAGTTGTACTGCAACTGGAACATCAGGTTCTTATGGAGCTGGAAGTTGGGGCAGATGCTGTAGATTGTGGTGCTCTTTCCCCACTTGCCGCCGTCGCGGAAGACGTCGTACTTGCCATAGACCTTCAGCCACTTTGTGCAGGGCACGCCTACGGTAGCATACCAGGCGTCGGCGCTGCCGGTGCCGCCCCACGTGTTCGTCGTGGCGTTGTAGTCGGCAATCTTGTGGCCGGTGCTGTGGGCGTATTCGCCGCGCACGGTCCAGGCATTGTGCTCGTATTTCACGCCGAAGGCATAGCGCTCGCGGCGCACGGTGACATTGCTATAGGTAGCGTTGCCCGTCCAGCCGAAGAAGCCTACATAGAGATCCTTGATGGGCTGCACCTGCAGCGTACCGATGACGTCCTTCTGCTTGTTGGCGTCGGCGTGGTTGATACCCTGGCCGTTGTAAACGCCCAACTGGTAGTGGAACAGGCGATGCTTGTCCTTGCCTACGGGCAGCACGTCGCCCTGCACCTGAATACCCTGGTCGCGGCCGCCGGTGTTGCCGGCCTCGGTGCCAATGTAGTCGCTGAAGCCGGCAAGCTTCTTCACGAGCTGAGAGTAGTCGCCCACGCCTACGTCCCAGGGGTTGTAGGGGTTCTCGAAGGTGAAGGCGCGCTTAAACTGGCCCACCTTGATTTCCAGTTCCTTCCAGTGGCTCCAGCTTACGAAGAAGTCCTTCACGTGAGGGCCGGGGGCGTCGTTCTGCATCTCCACCTGCAGGCGATACTTGAAGTCCTTCAGGATGGTGCCGTCCACGTAGGCGCGGATAAGGCGGGCGCTGAACGTATTGCTGCCGCTGCCCTTGCCGCTATAGGCATACTTGCCGATGGCATAGCCGCCGAACTTCGGGGCTGTGGCCCATTTCACGGTGCTGCGACCATACTCCATCTTCTCGTCAACGGGGTCGTTCTGCGGCAGGGCCTTCTCGACGGCGTTGTTGAGCATACCGGTGAGGAAGCCGGCGGGTTCCGGGGCGTCGGTGCCCACTTCGGGAGCGGCCACGGCCTCGGCTACTTCATTTTGTACTTCGGGGGCTACGGCGACCTCCGTGATTTCTTCGGCCTGCGCACCTAAAGACATTACGGCGCAGGCAGCAAAAAAGGCTAAATATTGCTTCATTTTTATGAAATTTGGAATTTTTTTGTTTCCAGTCTGCAAAATTACGGAAAAAAGCTGTAACTTTGCGCCCGATTTGACAAAAAAGTGAAAATTTTTAAGAAATAGCATACGATATTGTATGAGAAAAGCAACTCTTCTCTTCATTCTCATGGCGCTCGGCGCGGTTGCCCAAGCCCTGCCCTACGCCCCGCAGCCCGCAGAAAGCTCCGCCGTCAGCGGTAAGGAGGAACTCATCAAATTCGGTAACTTCGAGAGCTGGCTCACCCGCACCGTCAACGAAAGCAAGGTGCTGGGCGGAAAGACCGTGACCCTCTATGAGGTAGGCTCCGGCCATTGCGCCGCCAACACGGCCTACAAAAACCAGGGCGGAAGCCCCTGGGCCACCAGTAACGCCTATGCCAAAGTAAGCGGCATCGTCAAGTCCAACGTCAGCGTCTATAAGGACACGCACCCCGGCCACGGCTCTTGCGCCAAGCTCTACACCCACATGGTAGAGTGCAAGGTGCTCGGCATAGTCAACATCAGCGTGCTCGCCGCCGGCAGCCTCTTCCTCGGCGAACTGCAGGAGCCCATCACAGGCACCGGCGACCCCATGAAGAAGCTCAACTGCGGCATGAAAATCAGCAAGCGTCCCAAAGCCGTGCGCTTCGACTACAAGGTGAAGCTCTCCGGCGAGAAAAACCGCATCAAGAAAGGCACCGGCCGCGAGAAGCAAGTCAGCGGACCCGACCTCTGCGACGCATACGCCTTCGTGCAGAAACGCTGGGAAGACGCTTCCGGCAAAATCCACGCCCTGCGCCTCGGCACCATGGTGGTGCGCTGGAACAAAAGCACCCCCAACTGGGTAAACAACGCCACCTACGAAATCCATTACGGCGACATCACCTCCACCGCCTACTACCGCGACTACATGAGGCTCAACGAAGTGCAGCGCTACGCCAAGAACTCAAAAGGCAAGATGATGCCCATCATCGAGGAAGGCTGGGGCACCGAAGAAGACCAGCCCACCCACATCATCATGGCCTTCGACTCCAGCCACGGCGGAGCCTACATCGGCAGCGTCGGCAACACCCTCTGGGTAGATAACGTCCGCCTCATCTATTAGCCCGGATGGCAATCCCGGACTGAGTCCCCCGAAACCCAACCTCCCCCCCGGGCACCAAGTCCCGAGTCATAACACAAAAGCCTCCCCGCGGAGGCTTTTTTTGTGCCCTTTCAGTTGAAAATAGTCCCCTTTTAATTTTCACTAGTCCGCTTCTAGTTCGCACTAGTCCCCTTTTAATTCAAACTAGTCCCCTTTTAATTCGTACTAGTCCGCTTTTAATTAAAAATAGTTCCCTTTTAGTTGAAAATAGTTCCCTTTTAATGCGAACTTTTTCCTTTTCAGCATTTCTTTCTTCCCTTTTGGTATCCCTTAAATCCCCCAGAACCTCTCTTAGTTCCCTTTCAGTTTGAATTTCTCCGTTCACAATCTTTCCTACTTCCCTTTCAGTGCTCCGCGAAAGGGAAGAAATCCGTCTTAAAAGGGAACTAGTTTGAATTAAAAGGGAACTAGTTTGAATTAAAAGGGAACTAATTTCAACTGAATGCCGGAAAACGATTCCTAAAAGGGAACAAAGTCGGCCTAAATGCCGAAAAAGAATGGCTGAAACGTCTCACACAGGATTTTTTGTACCTACATCTTTCATTTTTACACGCCCGCGCACGGGAAAATCCAAGAAAAACCCCGTTTTCCTTGGCTATTCGCTCGCTTATTCGTAACTTTGTGCGCAAACTTACCTTCCTGCCATTATGACTTCCAATTTTATTGCCGACAGAATTGTCATGGACGGCCTCACGTTTGACGACGTCCTCCTCGTTCCCGCCTATTCAGAAGTTCTTCCACGCGACGTGCAACTCGCCACGCGCTTCAGCCGCAACATCCAGTTGCAGGTGCCCTTCGTCACCGCTGCGATGGACACCGTGACGGAGGCGCCGATGGCCATCGCCATCGCACGCGAAGGCGGTATAGGCGTAATACACAAAAATATGTCGATAGAAGACCAGGCACGCCAAGTGGCCATCGTGAAAAGAGCCGAAAACGGCATGATTTACGACCCCGTGACGATTAAGCGCGGACGCACCGTGGCCGACGCGCTGGCCCTGATGGCGGAATACCACATCGGCGGTATTCCCGTGGTGGACGACGACATGCATCTGGTGGGAATCGTGACCAACCGCGACCTGCGCTTCCAGACAGACTTGCTCCGCACCATCGACGAGGTGATGACGAGCGAGAACCTCGTGACTACCGACCAGCAAACGGACCTCCACGCCGCCAGCCAGATATTGCAGGAAAACAAAATCGAGAAACTGCCCGTGGTGGACAAGAATGGTCGCCTCGTGGGCCTCATTACCTACAAGGACATCACGAAAGCCAAGGACAAACCCATGGCCTGCAAGGACGAGAAGGGACGCCTGCGCGTGGCAGCCGGCGTGGGCGTGACGGCCGACACGCTGCTGCGCATGGAAGCCCTCGTAAAAGCCGGCGCCGACGCTATCGTCATCGACACGGCCCACGGACATTCGAAGGGCGTCATCGACAAGCTGCGCGAAGCCAAGGCTTCTTTCACCGGCGTGGACATCGTGGTGGGCAACGTGGCCACCGGCGACGCCGCACGCATGCTTTATGAGGCCGGAGCCGACTGCGTGAAGGTGGGCATCGGCCCGGGCAGCATCTGCACCACCCGCGTGGTGGCCGGTGTGGGCGTGCCCCAGCTCTCGGCCGTCTATGACGTGGCCCAGGCCCTCGCCGGCACCGGCGTGCCCCTCATCGCCGACGGCGGATTGAGATATTCCGGCGACATAGTGAAAGCCCTTGCCGCCGGAGGCAACTGCGTGATGATAGGCTCCCTCGTGGCCGGCTGCGAAGAGAGCCCGGGCGAGACGATTATCTTCAACGGCCGCAAGTTCAAGTCGTATCGCGGCATGGGCTCGCTGGAGGCTATGGAGAACGGCTCGAAGGACCGCTACTTCCAGGGCGGCGTGAAGGAGACCAAGAAACTGGTGCCGGAAGGCATCGCCGGCCGCGTGCCCTACAAGGGCAGCGTGCAGGAGGTAATCTACCAGCTCGTGGGCGGTCTGCGCTCGGGCATGGGCTACTGCGGCGCCGCCACCATCGACAACCTGCACCGCGCCCACTTCACCCGCATCACCAATGCCGGCGTGCTGGAGAGCCATCCCCACGACATCACTATCACGAGCGAAGCCCCCAACTACAGCAGACACGAGTGATAAAATGAGAAAATAAAAAGTAAAAAGTAATAAATAAGAAGTAGAAGGTCTTCCCCCCCGTAAGGATATCCTTTCCCCTCCTTTCGGAGAGGGGCAACAGAGTCTCGGGAAAAACTTCGTAGGGGGTGAGACCTAAAACAAAAACTAAAAGATGAAAAAACTCTTTTTCCTTTTCAGCCTCCTCATGGGAGGCGTGGCCGCACAGGCCCAGCAGACCGATCCCGTGCTGATGACCGTGAACGGCAAAGACGTGACGCGCGGCGAGTTTGAGTACGCCTACAACAAGAATCAGGGCGACGACGGCGCCGTGGAGGACGTGCCCCTCGACAAGTATGTGGACATGTTCATCAACTACAAGCTCAAGGTGGCCGAAGCCGAGCGCCAGAATCTCGACACGCTGACAAGCTACAACGAGGAGTTCCGCACCTATCGCGACATGCAGCTTACGCCCGCCCTGGTGGACGAAGTGTATATCGATTCAGTGGCCCGCAGCGTGTATCAGCGCACCGTGGATATGCTCGACGGCCGCGAACTGCTGCACCCCGCCCACATCTTGATGCTGGTGCGCCAGAACGACCCCGAAAACGTGCGCACGGCAGCCCGCCAGCGCATCGACTCCATCTATAACGCCCTGCAAGCCGGCGCCGACTTCGCCACGCTGGCCTCCAACCTCTCGCAGGATCCCGGCAGTGCCCGTCAGGGCGGCGCCCTCCCCTGGATAGGCCCCGGAAACACCATTCCCGAGTTTGAGACGGCAGCCTACAAACTGCAGGCCGGCGAAATGTCGCCCGTAGTGGAGACCGCCGTGGGCTTCCATATCATCAAGATGCTGGAGCGTAAGCCCCTGGAGCCCTACGACAGCCTCTGCACGCAGATTGTGGAGAGCCTGAAGCGCCAGAACATCGAGGAGGCCTCCGCACAGGCCAAAATCGAGAAACTCATCGCCGAGACGGGCAAGACGCGCGAAGACATCATGCTGGAAGCCCAGGCCCAGTTGGAGAAGGACGACCCCTCGCTCCACTGGCTCGTGCAGGAATACCACGACGGCCTGCTGCTCTATGAAGTATGCAAGCGCGACGTGTGGGACCCCGCCGACGCCGACACCGAAGGTCACGCCGCATGGTTCAAGAGCCACAAGAAGCAGTACGCATGGGAGAAACCCCACTTCAAGGGCTTCATCTATCACACCGCCACCAACGACAAGAAGCTCCGCAAGCAGGTGGAGAAACTCCTGAAGGAGTATGGCGACGGCGACTGGCGCGCCGAGCTGAAGAAGACGGTGAACAAGGACAGCGTAGTGGTGAGCGTGCACGGCCCCTTCGTCGCCGCGCAGGGCGAGAATGCCTACGTGGACGAAGCAGCCTTCGGCCAGCCCCAGACACGTCCCATGAAGAAATACCCCTTCATCGGAAAGGTGGGCAAGATTCAGAAGCAGCCCAAAGTATATACCGACGTGAAGCAGCAGGTCGTTGAGGACTACAAACGCGACTGCGAGGACCGCTGGGTAGAGCAGCTGCGCCAGCGCTTCACGTTCAAGGTGAACGAAGAGGTGCTCAAGACCGTCAACAATCATTAACTCCCCGGCGATTTATCGCCCATAAAAAGGAATTTACCCCATGAAGCGGTACCTTTTATACCTCACCCTTCCGCTGCTCTCCCTCCTCACCGGCCACGCACAAAGCAACGTGGTGGACCAGGTGGTGTGGGTGGTGGGCGCCGAGCCCATCCTCCTCTCCGACGTGGAGGACGCCCGCATCGAGATGGAGGCCCGCGGCCAGTACACCGACGACCCCTATTGCAGCATCCCCGAGCAAATCGCCATACAGAAGCTCTACATCCACCAGGCCGAGCTCGACTCCGTTGACGTCAGCGAGAGCGCCTGCATACAGTGGGCCAACGAGCAGGTGAACGGCGCCGTACAGCAGCTGGGCAGCAAGGAGAACGTGGAACTCATGTACCACCGCTCCATCAGCCAGCTGCGCGAGATGTTCAAGGAGTTCGCCCGCATCGAGCAGAAGGTGCAGGGCGTGCGCCAGAACCTTACGAAGGACATCAAGGTGACGCCGGCCGAGGTGCGCGAGTACTACAGGCACATGAACCCCGACAGCATCCCCATGATTCCCGCCCAGGTGGAGGTGCAAATCATCACGTCGCAGCCCAAGGTGGCCCGCGCCGAAGTGGAGCGCGTGGAAGGCAAACTGAAGGACATCGCCCGCCGCATCAATGCCGGCGAGACGACCTTCGCCACCCAGGCGCGTCTCTGGTCGCAGGACCCCGGCAGCGCAATGAACGGCGGCGAATGCGGATTCATGAAGCGCAACCAGTTTGTGGAGGAATTCAGCAACGTAGCCTTCGCCCTGACCGACCCGAAGAAGGTCTCAAAAATCGTAAAGACGGAATACGGCTACCACATCATCCAGCTGATTGAGAAAAAGGGCGACATGGCCAACGTGCGCCACATCCTCATCAAGCCGGAGGTGAGCGACAGCGCTTTCGCCGCCTGCTCCGCACGCCTCGACTCCATCGCCGACGACATACGCGCCGGCAAGTTCTCCTTCGAGGAGGCTGCCCTGCGCCTCTCCGACGACAAGGACACACGCGCCAACCAGGGCCTCATGTATATGAAGGACGAGTACGGCCACCCCGCCAGTTCGCGCTTCGAGATGAAGAACCTGCCGCAGGACATTGCCCTGGCCGTTGACACGATGAAGGTCGGCGACATCTCGCGCGCCTTCCGCTACACCAACGAAAAGGGCCAGGAGCTCGTCGCCGTGGTGCGCCTGAAAAACAGGCTGGAGGCCCACCGCGCCACACCCGTGGAAGACTTCCAGGTGCTCAACGACATCGTATATAGCGAGAGAGCGCAGGAAAAAGTCAACAAATGGATTGACGAGAAGATAAAGAACACCTACGTCAGGGTGAGCCCCGACTGGCGCGGCTGCAAGTTCCAGCACGAGGGCTGGATACGGTAGCGCCGCCGCCCGACGCGGCCCGGCATCCTTCCGACACCGCCCCTACCCCTTCCCGACGCCACGCGCGCCACATACGAAACGCCACGACCCGAAGCAGTGAAAACCGCACGGACTACACATTATATATATATAATAGCAGGGATGATTGCCGCCGCCGTCATCCTTGCTACGGCTAATGCCGCCCCCATGCGCCTCAAAAGCAGCGCGCCCCCACGCAAGGCCACCGACGAGAAAGTGCACCTCCTCAACGCCAACGTGATGCGCTACGACGAGTTCGAAAATCCCGGGGCGCAAATTCTCGTGGGCAATGTTGTCATAACCCACACCGGCATGAAGCTGACGTGCGACAGCGCAGTGGTGTATGAAATGAGCAACTCGTTCATGGCCGTGGGACATGTCCACATGACGCAGGGCGACACGCTCTCCCTCACCGCCGACTCGCTGTACTACAACGGCGAGGCACAAATCGCGGAGGCACGCTGGAACGTCTTGATGACCCACCGCAAGACGAAGCTCTATACCGACAACCTCAACTACGACCGTATCGAGAAGAAAGGCTACTTCTTCGAGGGCGGACGCATGGTTGACGGCGACGACGACCTCACCGCCGACTGGGGAGAGTACCACACCGACACGCGGCAGGCCACCTTCAACGAGAACGTGAACCTCACAAACCCCGAGTTCACTCTCGTGTCCGACACGCTGGACTATGACACGCAGACGAAGTGGAGCCATCTGCGCGGACCCTCCAACGTCTATAACGGCGGCTCACGCATCTACACCGAAAACGCCTACTACAACACCAACAGCAAGCAGGCCCGCATCTTCGACCGCCCACAGCTCTTCAACAAGGACAGCCAGCTCCTCGGCGACAGCCTCCACTACGACAAAATCTCCGGGCTGGCCGAAGCCTTCGGCAACGTCTTCTACCGCGACACCGTCAACCGCAACATTCTCCTCGGCGACTACGGCTTCTACAACGAGCTCACCGGCGAGGCGATGGCTACCGGCCACGCCCTGGCGAAGGACTACTCGCAGTCCCGCACCGACACGCTCTTTGTCCACGCCGACACCGTGCGCGTCTTCACTTACAACATGGACACCGACTCCATGTACCGCAAACTCAACGGCTACTACCACGTCCGCGCCTATCGCTCCGACATGCAGGCCGTTTCCGACTCCCTCTCCGGCCATTCCGCCGACCGCACGCTGACGCTCTACAAAGACCCCATCGTCTGGAACTACGACCGCCAGATTCTCGGCGAAGTCATCACCGCCTGGCTCAACGACTCCACGGTGGACTCCGTCTATGTGGACCACCAGGCCCTCCTCGTGGAGCGTCTCGACAGCACGCTCTTCAACCAGGTGGCCGGACGCCAGATGCGCGCCTACTATGAGGGCAAGCGCATGACGGAGAACGTCGTCGAGGGCAACGGCACCGTCATCTACTATCCTTACGAGAAGGACAGCACCATCCTCTATCAGATATACATGGAGTCCGCCCGCCTCCGCGTCATCTACGACGGGGAGGGCCAGCTCGACAGCATCAAGGGCCCGGCCGCCGACGGCCTGCTCTATCCCCTCGGCCTCGCTCCGAAGGAACACTCCTTCCTTCCCTCCTTCGCCTGGTTCGACTACATACGCCCCACCGACAAGTACGACCTCTTCGAGTGGCGCCCCAAGAAGACGGGCTCCGAACTCAAGTTCCAGCCACGCCGCTCAGCGCCCCTCCAGCACCTCCCGCCCGCCATCGTCCCCGAAGCCGTAAACCCTGAAGACAATTCCGA
Organism: Bacteroidaceae bacterium; assembly: GCA_024401055.1. GTDB lineage: Bacteria > Bacteroidota > Bacteroidia > Bacteroidales > Bacteroidaceae > Alloprevotella. The sequence goes on from JAKSLT010000005.1 coordinate 30,082, forward strand.
CGAACGCCATGAATGACATCATACATCTCCTCCCCGACTCCGTGGCCAACCAGATAGCCGCAGGCGAGGTCATACAGCGTCCCGCCTCCGTCATCAAGGAACTCGTCGAAAATTCCATAGATGCCGGCGCCACCCACGTGCAGATTCTCATCACCGATGCCGGACGCACCTGCATCCAGGTCATAGACAACGGCAAGGGAATGAGCGAGACCGACGCCCGCCTCGCCTTCGAGCGCCACGCCACCAGCAAGATACAGAAGGCCGACGACCTCTTCTCCCTCCGCACCATGGGGTTCCGCGGCGAGGCCCTCGCCAGCATCGCCGCCGTCACCGAGGTGGAGCTCCGCACCCGCCGCGAGGAAGACGACCTCGGCGTGTGCCTCCGCATCGAGGGCTCGCGCATCACCAGCCAGGAGCCCGTGTCGTGCCCCGTAGGTGCCAACTTCGCCGTGCGCAACATCTTCTTCAACATTCCCGCGCGCCGCAAGTTCCTCAAGAGCAACCACACCGAACTGGCCAACATCCTCGCCGAGTTCGAGCGCATCGCCCTCGCCCACCCCGACGTGGCCTTCACCCTCAGCAGCAACGACCAGGTGCTCCACCAGCTACCCGCAGGATCCTTCCGCCAGCGCCTCATAGGGCTCTTCGGAAAACGCCTCGACAGTCAGCTTCTGCCCGTTGACACCGACACCGAACTCGTGCGCATCAAGGGCTTCGTCGGCACACCCGAGAGCGCGAAGAAAAAGAACGCCCAGCAGTTCTTCATCACCAACTCGCGCTTCATGCGCCACCCCTACTTCGCCAAGGCCATACAGACAGCCTACGAACGCCTCATACCCGAAGGATACGCCGTACCCTTCTTCATCACCCTCGACCTCGACCCCGCACAGATAGACGTCAACGTACACCCCACGAAGACTGAGATAAAATTCACCGACGAGCAAGAAATCTGGCAGATACTCCTCGTCGCCGTGCGCGAAGCCCTCGGCAAGCACAACGCCATCCCTTCCCTCGACTTCACGGCCACACGCCAGCCCGACATCCCCTCTTTCGCTCCCGCCTCCGCCCCACAGCCCCCCAGCCTGCACCTCAAGGACGGCTACAACCCCTTCCACAGCGCCGCCCCGGCCGCCAGACCCGCCGCGCAGAGCCAGTGGAAACCCCTCCTCGACGACATCCTCGCGCCCGCGCCCGCCACGCCCGACGCACCCACCCTCTTCGACGAACTCCCCCAGAGCACCGCGCAGACATGGACGCGCACCTCGGAAGACTACCTCCAGTATCAGGGACAATACATCATCACGCCCGCCACCCAGGGACTCCTCCTCATAGACCAGCACCGCGCCTCCGAGCGCATACTCTACGACAAGTACCGCCGCCTCATGCGCGAGGGCCACTCCGCCACCCAGGGACTCCTCTTCCCCCAAATCCTCCAAGTGTCCGCCGCGCAGGCCGCCACCCTCGACCGCATCGCCGACGACCTCACCCGCCTCGGCTTCAACGTCTCCAACCTCGGCGGCGGCAGCTACTCCATCCTCGGCATACCCACCGGCACCGAAGGCCTCGACCCCGTCATCCTCCTCCAAGGCATCATCGACGACGCACACGCCGCCACCCTCGCCGACGACACCACGCCCTCCGACACCGCCACCGACGCCATACACCACCTCCTCGCCACCGCCCTCGCACGCAAGGCCGCCATGCCGCAGGGAGAATTACTCACACGCGAAGAAATGGCCCGCCTCACCGACGAACTCCTCGACACCTCCCTCCCCGGATACACCGCCGACGGCCGCCGCATCATCATCACCCTCACCGCCGCCCAGCTCGCGCGGTTCTTCACATAGCCCCTAGTCCCCTTTTAAGAAAAAAACACAAAAAAAACGCCCCGCGGCCCTTGGCCAATAAATAAAAAATTCGTATCTTTGCAGTCACAAGGCCCGCCCCCGCCCTATCCCCCTTCCCCCTTCCAGCCCCAGGACTTCCGCCATACCCTCCCCCGCCATCCGCCACCCCTCCCCCATTGTCACACCGCCCGTCTTCAATGCAGCACCGCCCGTCCCCCATGCCTCAACGCCCGTCCTCAAAATCACAACGCCCGTCCTCAAAATCACAGCCCGCCATCCCTTTGCCGTAGCGTCCTTCCGCAGCTTCACAACAACCTTCCGCAGCTTCATAGGCACCTATTCCATATTTTCAGCGCCGGCCCATCCCGCGCCACACCCCCATAGGGCACACCCTGCCCACTTTTGACGAACACCTCCCCCCGCGGAGGTTATTTTTTTGCCCAATCCCCATTTATTAGTCCCCTTTCCGTAAAAACTTCTTCCCATTTAATTCCAACTAGTCCCCTTTTAATTCAAACTAGTCCCCTTTTAATTCGAACTTCTTCCCATTTAATTCAAAATAGTTCCCTTTTAATTCAAAATAGTCCTCTTTTACTTCACCCTCCGCCTCCTTTAATTCCGACTTTTCCCCACTTGGCGCGAACTGCTTCCCTTTCGGCATTTCCTACTTCCCTTTCAGTTCAAACTTCTTCCCCCTTAATCCGAACTGCTTCCCTTTCAGCATTTCCTACTTCCCTTTCAGTTCACCCCGAAACCGAACAAGTGAAAATTAAAAGGGAGAAAGGAAAAATTAAAAGGGAACTAGTGAAAACCGAAAGCGGACACCGCCAAATTAAATCGGCTAAAGACGCACCTCAGACCCCGTCCGCCCCACCCTCCCGCCGGCAATCCGCCACTCACCCGCCCCCGCCGCCGACACCTCGTCCACCGTTTTCCTCTAAAACTCCCCACAAATGCACTTCAAACACGAGAAAAACAAGTAAAACTGACACAATCAACCCAAAATTAAACTTTTTTTGCACTTTTGATGCATTTTTTTAGAAAAAAACTTCCTCATTTCAAATAAAAAGGGTAATTTTGCCCCCGAATTAGGGCTAATGTACCCTTAACACTACGCGAACACACACTTATTAAACATTTAACAAACCCCTTAATTAACTAACAAACTCTATGAAAAAGTTTATGATGCTTCTTGCTGTTGTAGCCATGTCTATGACCGCAATGGCACAGGGTGACTTCGTTCCCAGGAACAAGTACCATGTCGTAACAAACAATTTCTGGGCTAACTGGTACATCCAGGCCGGCTTCAACGCCAACGCCATCTACACCAGCCAGGAAGTTGACCACCTCAGTGGCAATCCTTTCTGCGCCAAGCGCGGTGACATCGGTTTCGACGTAGCCGTAGGTAAGTGGTTCACCCCCGGCATCGGTCTCCGCACCAAGGTCAACGGTCTCTGGGCCAAGAACCTCTATCAGGTAGGCGACCACCATGCCGACAAGTTCCTCAACGTTCAGGAAGACGTAATGTTCAACCTCACCAACCTCTTCGGCGGTTACAAGGAAAAGCGCGTGTGGAACATCAGCATCTATCCCGGTATCGGTTACATCCACAACTTTGACCAGGATCCCCGCTCCGGCGACGTAAGCTACAACCTCGGTGTCATCAACACCTTCCGTCTGGCCAAGCACTGGAACATCTTCCTTGATGTATGGGGCACCTTCGCAGAAGGTTCCGTATTCGCCAACGGCGAAGACGTCAGCCCTTACAACTGGGAAAGACACGGCGGCACCGCCAAGGCTCACCTCCGCTACTGGGACAAGTTCGTCAACGCTACCATCGGTGTCACCTACAACCTCGGTAAGTGCACTTGGGAATGCGCTCCCGACGTAGACGCCCTCATGGCCATGAACCAGGAGCAGATCGACGCCCTCAACGCCGCCCTCAAGGACCAGCAGGACGAGAACGCCCGTCTGCGCGACCTCCTCGCAAACCAGAAGCCCGTTCAGCAGCCCGAGCCCATCATCCAGACTGTCAAGGAACTCGCCAGCACCAGCGCCAGCGTATTCTTCAACATCAACAAGAGCGAAATCGCCAGCCGCAAGGACCTCGTCAACGTACAGGAAATCGCCAAGTACGCTGCTGACAACAACAGCAAGCTCGTCGTTACCGGCTACGCTGACAGCAAGACCGGCTCTGCCGAATACAACCAGAAGCTCTCCGAGGCTCGTGCCAACACTGTTGCCGACGAACTCGTCAAGATGGGTGTAAACCGCAGCAATATCGAAGTTGTTGCCGCAGGTGGCGTGGACAGCCTCAGCCCCTACAGCTACAACCGCCGTGCTACCGTGAAGATTGCCGAATAAGCAACCGCGTAACACTCACACCAACATACCGAGAGGTAAGCGTCAATCCGGCGCTTACCTCTTTTTTTTAGGAGTCAATATACAATTTGGCACAACATATTTTAATTTATCAAGAATTACAGAATTAAGGAATTTTTATCGTGCTCTGAAAATGAATTTTTAGGAATTCAGCAGTGCCCGGGCACTGCTGAATTGTTGTCCGCAGGAATTCTGCTGCATCAAGCAGCAAATTCAAAGAAATTCTTTATAAAAGGCTAACGAAGAAATTCTTTAATTCTGTAATTCTTGATAAAAATAAAAGACAGATTGGCTCATGCCAAAAAGTATATCATTGCCTTCTTTTATTAAAACGGGGCCTGCCAGTTCGCCCGTGCCGGTTACGCGCCTCTCCCACCACACAATATATATAATAATACGCGCGCGCGGAGAACAAAACCCCGTTTCCAACCCGTTTCACCCGCTCTAAGCTACGCTTTCTGCTATTTTCGCTCGGAAAAACAAAGAAAAACGGGGCTTTTCTTTGCTTTTCCCCCGCTTATTCGTACTCTAAACTTCGTTTTAAGTTACTTTCGCTCGGAAAAACAAAGAAAAACGAGGCTTTTCTTTGCTTTTCCCTCGCTTATTCGTAACTTTGCAGCGATTATATCCCAAAAAGCAAGGGCAGAGACCCCTCACGCCATGAGCCAATACACAGAAACCGCCATCAAATGCCTGCAAGACGAAGCCCAGGCCCTGCTGGAACTCATTCCGTCCATCAACGCAGATTTCGACCGCGCCATAGACATCATTCTCACCTGCAAAGGCAAACTCATAGTTACCGGCGTAGGCAAAAGCGGCCACATCGGCGCCAAGATTGCCGCCACACTCTCATCTACAGGCACGCCGAGCTTCTTCATGAACTCCCTTGATGCCTACCACGGCGACCTGGGCATGATTACGTGCGACGACGTGGTGCTCGCTATCAGCCATAGCGGACACACGGACGAGCTTCTGCGCTTCATCCCCATACTTCAGGAACGCCACGTGCCCATTATCGGCATGAGCGGCAACCCCCAGAGTCTCCTGGCCCAGTACAGCGACGTCCATCTCAACATTTGCGTGGAGCATGAGGCCTGCCCCCTCGACCTGGCCCCCACCTCCAGCACTACGGCCACCCTCGCCATGGGCGACGCCCTGGCCTGTGCGCTCATGGTGGCAAGAAATTTTCAGGCTTCCGACTTCGCGCAGTTCCACCCCGGCGGCACGCTCGGCAAACGCCTGCTCACCAAGGCATCGGAAGTGATGCTCTCCGAAGAGTTGCCCACGGTGCCTCCCTCCATGCGCCTCGGAGAAGCCGTGATACACGTCAGCCGCGGACGACTCGGGCTCGTCGTCGTCATGCAGGACGACATCATACAGGGCATCGTCACCGACGGAGACGTGCGACGCGCCATGGAACGCTCGCAAGCCAACTTCTTCAACCTCACCGTGGCCGACATCATGAGCCGGCAGCCCAAAATCGTATCACCCGCGGCCCGCATTTCCGAAATCGAGGCCCTCATGCACGCCAACAAGATACACTCCGTCCTCGTGGCCGACGACGAAAAACATCTCCTCGGCATCGTGGACTCCTTCCGCTGCGCCCTCTGACGGCGCCACTACTGCCGGCCGGCAGGGCAACGCCCCACACTCCGGCTCCTCATTCCCTCACTGCCAATCCCCTACCCCTCTACAGCACTTCAGCCACCACAATGCGGAAAATCGTCATATTGTGCACCATAGCCCTCGCCATCGCCCTGCAAGCCGCAGCGAACGACGACACACCCGCAACAAGTGCTGCAGAGTCCATAGCCGAATACCTCCACGACCAGTATAACGTGGATTTCGTGCCCGCGGCAGACTTTCAAGTCTTCACCCACGCCGCCGACAAGTACGCCGCACTGCAGGAAGACCTCCTCCGAGCCCGCCACTCCATACACCTCGATTACTTCAACCTGCGCGACGACAGCATCTCGCGCATCATCTTCGGAATACTCCAGCAGAAAGCCGCCGAAGGAGTGGAAGTGCGCGTCATCATCGATGCCTTCGGCAACGGTAAAAGCCCGCAAGCCCTCCATATAGCAGACATACGCCGGCTCAGGCGCAGCGGTATTGACCTCCGCATCTTCGACCGCATGCACTTTCCCTGGGTCAACCACTTCCTTCATCGCGACCACCGCAAGATAGTCGTCATCGACGGTACCGTAGGCTACATTGGCGGCATGAACATCGCCGACTACTACATACACGGCAAGGGAGACATCGCCGAATGGCGCGACCTGCACCTCCGCCTCACCGGTCCCGCCGTCGGCCAGCTGCAACGCATCTTCATCAGTTTCTGGAACGCACAGACGAAAGAAGGCCTCCACGGCCCGCAATACTATCCCGCCGCGCTTCCTTCCGCCAGCAGCGACACGGCAGACGAGACAGGCCGCACGGCTCTCGCCGGAGTCGTAAACCGCACGCCTTCCAAAGCCAACGACTGGCCCGTCCGCAACAACCGCATAGCCCGCGACGCCACCCGAAAGGCCATAGACGCCGCACAGCACCACATACAGATTGTCAACCCCTATTTCGCCCCCTCCGCCATGATACGCAAGGCATTGCGAAGGGCCCTCAGGCGAGGCGTAAACGTGGAACTGATGATCAGTGCCCAGAGCGACGTGCGGCTGACGCCGAGAGCCGTGGAGCACTGCGCCTATAAACTTATGAAACACGGCGCCCGTGTCTTTGTATATGAGCCCGGCTTCCACCACAGCAAGGTCATGACAATCGACGACGAGACGGCATACGTCGGCAGCGTGAACCTCGACCACCGCAGCCTCTATTCCGACTACGAGTGCAACCTCATGGTCATCGACAAAGCCCTCGTCAGCGACCTTCAAGACATCTTCAACGCCGACAAGGCCCGCAGTTTCCAACTCACGCCCGAGACACGCAAGACACGCTTCTCCCGCGGCAAACGCATCCGCGGACGCCTCGCCACAATCTTCCGGCCGTTGCTGTAGAAGAAGGACAACGGACAACAGAAAACGGACAACTGTTAACTGAAATTGTTAACTGTTAACTGAAATTGTTAACTATCATTATGCGCAAAGTCTATCTTCCCGTCTATCTCATCGAGTGGAGCGACATCCGCCCCTACGCCATAAAGACTGCCCACGGCCTCAAAGTAGCCGCCCACTATGCCGGCATAGGTCTCCGTTACCTCGCCGTAGGGCTGGGCGTGCTGTTCCTTTTCCTGTGGAAAGCCCTCAAGTGGCTGGGGAAGTGGCTGTTCATCGGCATCGTGAAGTTCTTCAAGGGCCTGTGGCAAATCATCACCGGCACCTTCAGCATGGCTAACCCCAAGGAAAACGAAGACGAAAACGAAGACGAAGACAACGAAAACGAAGACGAGGACGGAAACGGAAACGAAGAACCACGCAACTATTTCGACGGCGAAGACTAAACGAACAATAAACTACGGACAACAGACAACTGTTAACTGTTAATTGTTAACTGTTAACTCTTAACTGTTAACTCTTAACTGCCAACTACAAATGTCAGGCACTCCGCTCACACTCTCCACCGGCCTTCCCGCCGTCGATACCGCCCTCTCCCTCGGCGGTCTGCCCTGCGGGTTCCTCTCTGAAATCGCGGGGGAAAGCGGCACCGGCAAGTCGTGGTTTGCACTCCGCGCCCTTTCCGCCGCCCAGCGACAGGGCAAGACGTGCCTGCTGCTCGACACGGAGGGAGCCTACCATTCCGCATGGGCGCGGCGCAACGGCATCAACACCGACGCCCTCGTCGTGGCACAGCCTGCATCACTCGATGCCGCCCGCGCCATCATCGACGAAGCACTCTACAACCGCCTCTGCGACTTCCTCGTCATCGATTCCCTCCACGGCCTCGCACCGCAGCGCACCCGCAAGAGCGTCCTCTCACCCTTCTACACCTTCCTCCCCCATCTTCAGACGCTCGTCGCCGCCACAGGAGCCGCCTGCCTCATCACCAACCACCTCACCCATCGCGACGACGCCCTCCTTCCCTTCGCCAACGACCTTATGCGCCAGTATGCCGCCGTCCGCGCCCTCCTCGCCCTCGAGGCCGAAAGCCCGCAAGGCATTGACGTGCGATTTGAAGTGAAACGCAACAACCTCGCGCCCCAGTTGGGAGAAACTGTCCTCCACATCGCTTTTTGATTAGCAAATTCGGGAAAACTTAAATCGGAAATTCCTGCTTGTAATAACCCAGCTTTTGTAGTCTATCGACCACAAACTAATAGTCCTACGACAAAAACGGAAAGCCCCGCCACGGCCCTCACGGGTGGTGGCGGGGTTAGTGTGCTTAACTAAAAGAGGCGGCCCAAGGCTGACTGTATAGGGTCTAAGGATTCCTTATTACATCACGCGGCGGAGGGTGAGGGCGCTGACGCGGGTGTGGGCATAGTCGCCGGAGAGGGGCGAGAGGGTGAGGGTGTGGCGGCCGGGGGTGAGGATGCGCAACCAGCCGAGGGGATGGAGGGCATAGGCGTTGGAAGTTACCTGTTCGTTGCGGAGGGTCTGGCCCTCATCGGTGGTAACGAGCCATTCGGCACGCTCCTCGCCCGTGGTCTCGATGCAGACCTCGTAGCAGCCTTCCTCAGCCACGTCCACGGCCCACGAGAGGCGCGAGGCGGCGGTGAGGTCGGTGGCGCTCTTCTTGAAGTTCCACTCGCCGAACTTCGTCATCCACTGGAACTTCTTCACGGCGCAGCCTTCGGCAGTGGCACGCTCGGCGAAGAGGAAGCCGGGAGAGGTGCCGCAGATAAAAATCAGCCTCTCCCCGTCAGGGCTTCCTACGGAACCCTGACACCCCTCCCCTGTTAGGGAGGGGGATATTACTCCTGCTGTTGGGGAGGCCAATCGCTCTAATGTATTATCCCCCTCCCTAACAGGGGAGGGGTGGCGCGGTGCCGCAGGCAGCCGCGACGAGGAGAGGCTTTCTATCTCTATAACGGTGCCGAGGGGGTCGGGGGCGATGTTGGTGGGGAGGGTGAGGAGGGTCCAGTCGCCGTGACGGGACAGTTTGAGTTTCTTGTCGTGGGAAGTGCCGGAGAGGCGGGCGGCGGTGACGGGCTGGCCGAGGGTGGGAACCCACAGACGGCCGTCCTGCGGCCATTGGAAGACGATGAGATATACCTTGCCGTCGTTCACCACGGCGTCACCCCACGGCAGGGCCTGGCCCCAGGGGGAGGGGTCAGCGCCGTAGATGACCTGCGGGTGGCGGTGTACCCACTCACCGGCCTTGCGGAGCGAGGCGGCGGCGTTGGGATGTACGGAACCGTCGGCGCGCGGGCCGATATTGAGCATATAGGTGCCGCCGCGGGCTATGGTGGAGACGAGGGTGCGGACGATGTAGTCGGGGGACTTCCACTGGTTGTCGAACTTGGAATAGCCCCAGCCCACCTGCGTCACGTCGATTCCCTCCCAGCGCCCGGGACGGTTGGTGAGGGGCACCTCCATATCGCCGAGGGTGGTGTAGTCGCCGAGGCCGTTGCCTACGCGGCTGCTGACGAGGGCGCCGGGCTGGTTGCGGCGCACGATGTCGACGAGTTCCTGTGAATAGGCGGGGGACATATTGCCGGGGGTGTCGAACCAGATGAGCTGGATGTCGCCGTAGCGCGTGGTGAGTTCCTCCACCTGCGGCACGCACTTGGTGCGGAAGTATTCGTCGAAGGAGACGGTGCGGCCCGTGGCGTCGGTGGTGGGGCCGTTGCCGCCGCCGGGGGTTGTCCAGTCCTGGAACTGGGAATAGTAGAAGCCGATGCCGAGGCCTTCGCGGTGGCAGGCGGCGGCGAGTTCGGCCATGAGGTCGCGGTGGAGGGGCGTGGCGTCGCAGATGCTGAAAGTGCTGACGTCGGAGCGGAACATGGCGAAGCCTTCGTGGTGCTTGGCGGTGATGACGATGTACTTCATCCCGGCGTCCTTGGCGAGTTGCACGATGGCGTCGGCATCGAATTTGTCGGGACAGAAGGTGGCGGCCTCGGCCATGTACTCGTCGGCGGGTATGCCGGCCTGGTTATGGTTCATAAGCCACTCGGCGGCACCGTAGTAGGGACGCCCCTTCCACTCGCCTTCCATCTTGGAATAGAGACCGAAATGGATGAAGAGGGCGTAGTTACCGGAGTCGAAGAGGAAAGTAGGAGACGGACTACCCGGCCTCTCCCCGTCAGGGCTGCCTGCGGCACCCTGCCACCCCTCCCCTGTTAGGGAGGGGGAGAATACTCCTGCGGTTAGGGAGAGGGGAAGGACGAGGAGTATATATATAAATATAATAAGGAGGCGTTGCATGAAGGATGAAGGATGAAAGATGAAGGATGAAGGATGAAGGATGAAGGATGAAAGAGGTAGTGCCTTTTAGGCACACTCGGGTTGTGAGGTTATGGGGAAGAAAAGGAAAAGTCCCCATCTCGCGGCAGGGACTTTTGGGTTATGCTGATGGATTAGCGGATGAGCTTGCGGCCTTTCTGGAGGAAGAGACCGTGGAGACCGCTCTTAATCACCTTGCGACCGGTGAGGTCGTAGGCAGTCTGTTGTCTGTTGTCTCCTTTCGTCCCGTAGGCGAAAGGTGTCTGTTGTCTTTCAATGCCTTCCGGATAGCCCACCTCCCCGCTGTACCATACCACGGGGGTGGCGCGGCGGACGCCCTTGCCGCTGTAGATACTCTGGATGCCGAAGTCGGCGTAGGGGGCTTCGTAGAGATAGATGCACTCGCCGTGGAGGGCGATGTCCTCGTAGCCGTCGTTGTCGAGGAGTTCGAGGAGATAGGGCACCTCGGTGAGGTTGGCGGCGAGGTTGACGTAGTTGTCGGGCGAGAAGGTGTAGGGGTGCACGCTCTCGTCGTCCTCCTTCACCCAGAAGCGGTAGGAGAGTTGGGCGGGGAGGAGGAAGTGGCCGTCGGCGTCGCGGGCGGGGATGTCAAAGAAAATGCCCTGCAAGCCATACATGTCGTAGCCGTCTTCATAATAGACGATGGAGGGCAGTGCGGGCGTGGCGTCGCGCTCCAGGGCTATGTTGAGGGAGGGGTCGTAGAGGGCGAGGAGGGGCTGCTGGAGGGCGTAGGCGGTAGGCTGGCCGGGGGTGACGAGGAGGGCCGTGCCTTCGTCGGCGCGCAGGAGTTCGGGGTCCTTGGGGTCGGCGCGCAGGATGAGGGTGGAGGCGGCGGTGTGCTTGAAGACGAGCACGGACATGCCCCATTCCTCACGGTATTCCTCCACCTGCTCAAAGGTGGCGGCGGAGAAGTAGGCGAGGTCGCCGGTAGCCGTCTGGCCGAGATACTGACCGGTGGGGAATACGAAGTGACCGCCGGCGACGGTTCCGGCGATGGCGGCCTGCGGATTGTCGAGGTTGAGGCCGGCGAGATAGACTGTTTCGCCCATACGGGCCACCTTGACGTCGAGGTACTGGGAATACATGTCGTTGTGGTACATCAGTCCCCAGTCCTCCTGCTTGGCGCTGGCGGGAATGGTCAGGACGTCGTCGTGGAAGAGGGTATATACGGAGTGGTAGTCGCCGTAGCCGCTCCAGTCGAGGTTGTCGGAGAACACGAGGCCGTAGATGACGGTGGGGTACTCGCCGTCGGGCGCCACGCCCTCAATGGGGTCGAGGGATATGGTTCCTGTGCTTTCATCGACGGAGAATGTGAGGTCGGAGAGGTTGAGTATGGTCTTGTAGGTGACGCCCACGACGCCGCCGCGTTCCTCCTCGATGATGATAAGGGCAGCCGTGCGGTGGCCGTAGCCGAAGTCGTCGCTCCAATCGACCCACTGCATGAGGGGCACGCGAATCTTGCCGTCCGCCATGATAATGCCCTTCACCCAGGCGTCCTTGGAGGGCGTGGCCTGGGAGATGGGGTTGCGCATATAGACGAACTTGCCGCTGGGGTCGGTGACGATGTCAATGGTGGTGCCGTCCTGCACGGTTTCTACCACCTGTCCCATCTCATAGCCGAAGGCGCCGCCGGAGCGGGTGTAGGTGCGGAGGATGCCCTCGGGCTGTTCGTGGATGATGACGGGCACGCTGCCTTCGCTCCCGTCGGGGCGGAGGACTATCTTCGAGAGCTGCTCGGCACGCCGCATGGAGGTGGTTATCTTGCCGTAGTTGATGAGGATGTCGTCGTCGGTGGTGTAGCCACCGGTGAGCTCGTCGTAGGCGAGGGTGAAGAAGGAGGGCGTGTAGCCGCCGTGGTTGTTTTTGAGACCGTAGAAGTAGAGTTCTTCGTCGGTGTAGTCGCGTATGTACTGTTCCTTGGGGAACTGTATGGAGCCGTCGGCCTGCTTCTGTCCCTTTATCCAGATGTCATCGGCCCAGAAGCAGAAGTCCTTCATATAGACGTCGCTGCCGGCGGTGGCCATCACGGCGTTGTAGCTGACGGGGCCCTCGGAAAAATCTTCGGCCGAGAGGACGAAATGGGAGATTTCGGCGTCGTCGGGGGGCGTCACGCTGCCGGCGGAGGCGTCGAGGGTGAGGACGGTGGCCCAGTCGCCGTAGCCCAGCCAGTTCTGTTCCTCGTCGTCGTAGAAGACGCAGAGGGGGGAGACGTTGTTGGAATTCATCAGGGAGAGGGTGGTGCCGTCGGCGCTCTCCTTGAAGACGATATCCTTGGTGAGGTCGGGAGTGAAGGTGCCCCAGTCCTCGTCATACTTGCCCATGCAGAGGATAATGTTGTCGTAGTAGAAATTGGAGACGCTGATGACCTGACTGTGGGGGAAGACGAGATACTGGCCGTCGCGCCGGCCTTTTATCCAGCTGGTGGCGGCATACACCGCGCTGTAGGAACTGACGGGCTGCTGCATATACACCGTGCCGTCGGCGCATTCCACGAGTTTCAGGGCGCCCTGCTGCGTGGAGGTGACGACGTCAGCGCCGCTGGCATAGTAGCACTTTCCGGCGCGGGCGTAGAGTTTCTCGGTGCCGTCGGCGGGGGCGGTGATGATGCCGTTCTCGTCGCGGGTCTCGGCCCTTTGCTTTATGTGGAGGCTCCCCCGCTCTCCCTTAAAGGAGGAAGGCTGGCCGAGGAAGATGGGCTGGTGCTTCGCGGGGCGCCGGGGGAGGGTTTTCTCTGTCTGCGGCGCCGTGCGGCGTATGGAGAGGGACACCGTGGCGGCGTCGTTCTGGGCGGTGGCGGTCATCCCGAGGAGGATGGCGCTTATCAGAAATAAAATTCTTTTCATCTCTATCCGGTGATATTGGTTGGCTATTTGATTATCTTGCGGCCGCTCTGGAGGAAGACAGACCTTGAGCTGACGCTCAATGCACGGGGGCTGAGGACACGGCCGGAGAGGTCGTAGGCGGCCTGTCGTCCCCCGTCCCCTGTCTGTTGTCCTTTTATCCTCTCCTCCTCTTCCTTCGGGGTATATACGGAGGCGGCGTCGCCGTAGCCGGCCCACTGGAAGTTGTCGCTGTAGGCCGCGCCGTAGATGAGGGTGGGATAGTCGCCGGCGTTCTCCACGCCGTCGAAACTGTCGAGACGAATGACGCCGGTCTCCTTGTCGATGGCAAAGGTCACCTCGTTGTATTCGGGGGCCAGCTCATACGTAGAGCCTTCAGGCATCTCAAACAGCCGGAACACGGCCGTGCGCATGCCGGTGCTGTAGTATTCCTCGTAGTCCAGCCACTGGTAGAGCGGATAGTGTATCTTGCCGTCGGCTTCGATGGTTCCCTTCACCCATAGTTCCATAAGCTCTTCCTTCTCCTGGTCATAGCGATAATCGAAGCTGGAGAGGGGGTAGAGCATATACACGGTCTTCCCGTCGGGAGCGAAGCAGATGGCAATGTCCTGGTCGTTCTGGTCGCCGAAGAACACGCCGCCCATGTTGCGGATGAAGGACTGGCCGGAGCGGCTATACACCTTGACTTCGCCCTCGGGGGTCGCAGTAATCATTTCGGGGGCTGCGCCGGAGGGGAAGAGGATGAAGTTCTGCACGGTCTCGACAACGAGCTGTCCGGCCTCCCATTTGTCGGCCGTCACGATGATGTCCTGCTGGGCGAAGTACTTGTCGTGCTCGCTGTCGCAGGTCAGCACGAGGTCGCACGGGGTAGTCTTCGTGCCTTCCTTTGCAGCGCCGTAGAAGTAGTAGTCATAGCCTTCCACGCTCTTCAGGTACTGCTCCTTGGGGAAGGTCAGCGAGCCGTCGGCCCCCACGCTGCCCTTTATCCAGAGGCCCTTGGCCTGCTTGCAGCAGTTGCTGAGCCACACCTCGTCGCCCACGATGATGACCTGTGCCACGTCTTCCAGCGCGCCGTTGCCGAGGCTCACGCCCATGGTGACGTATTCCTTGCCGGTGGCGCCGTCGGGCGGACAGGCGGGGTCGGCATGCTGCGAGGAGGTGTCGATGGTGAGCACGGTGCCCCAGTCGCCGTCGTTGCCGTAGCTGGCGTCGTCGGCCCAGAAGGTGCCGAGGATGTGCTGCTCGTCGGTGTTGAGGAGCATGAGCTTCTTGCCGTCGGTGGTCTCCTCGAAGACGATGTCGGCATCGAAGTCGGCGCTATAGTCCGCGCCGTTCCACGAGCCCATACTGGCACGGAGCGCCACGTTTAGTCCTGTCACGAAGCCCGTTGGCTGCGACTTGAAGGTAATCATGCGCCCCGAGCGCACGCCCTTTATCCAATGGCCGGCCGTGGATTTGCTTCGCGCCGTACTGACGGGCTGCTGCATATACACGCTGCCGTCCTCGCATTCCACGAGGTCCAGCGTGCCTTGCTGCGGCACGCTGCTGTAGTCGAACCCCACCTGCACGCGGTTGTAGCCGGAGCGGATGTAGGTCGTTGTCTTGCCGGCCGGCGGCGCGGTGATGCAGCCGTGGTCGTCGTAGGTCTGCGCCGTGGCGGAGAATGCCGCAAGGGCGGCGGAAAGGAGGAGTATTAGTTTTTTCATAATAAGTAAAATTTTGTAATCATTCCAAATTTTTCGGCGCGCAAATATAACTTTTTTCTTTCGGAAATGCAAGCGATGCGCCGGAAAATGTCTTGTTTTTAACCATCGTTTTGAAAATCAAGCCTCCGACAGTCCCGTTTCGGGCATTTCCGCTTCCGTGCGGGGCGGCCGCCGGATTGCTCCGCACTGTCCCCCACCCTCTTTGTCCCCTTTCCCTTCTTTTTTGCACTTCTTCCCTTTTAATTTGCACTAGTTCCCATTTAATTTTCACTAAAAGGGAAGTAGGAAAAATTAAAGGAGGACTAGTGCAAATTAAAGGAGGACTGGCGGAAGCCGGAAGGGGACTGCTTCCGGGCAAAAGAAATCAGGCTGCCGCCACTGGGGCGACAGCCTGAAGGTATGCATGGAGAACGCGCAACAAGGCAGCGTCTCCAGCCTCCACGCCGCGGAAGCTCTGACACAAAACGCAAATGCCAGCGTTACCGAGAAGGGTAGCGTTAGCCGCGTGAGCCGTGCGCCTGACAGGACTCGAACCTGCACGCCGTGAAGCACTAGATCCTAAGTCTAGGGCGTCTACCAATTCCGCCACAGGCGCAAAGCGAGTGCTTTCTCGCACGAAGCTTTGAGCGGAGGTCGGCGGAAGGAAGGAGCAGAACGCAAGTGGAGCGTCTTCCCCGCCGGGCCGCGGTCGCTTCAGCGGCAAAGCGAGTGCAAAATTACGAAATTTTTGTCAATTATGGGCCAAAAATGAAAAAAAAATCGTAACTTTGCACCAAATACACTAATAATGAGCGAAGAGAACCTCACAGAAGACCTCGTGCAGCAGCCGGCCACAAGCGAAGCACCGCTGCTGCCGCACATGTATCAGAACTGGTTTCTGGACTATGCCTCGTACGTCATCCTGGAACGCGCCGTGCCCCATCTGGGCGACGGACTGAAACCCGTGCAACGCCGCATCCTGCACACAATGAAGCGCATGGACGACGGCAGGTATAATAAAGTGGCCAACATTGTAGGTGAAGCGATGAAGTTCCACCCCCACGGCGACGCCAGCATTAAGGATGCGCTCGTGCAGCTGGGACAGAAGGACCTCCTCATCGACTGCCAGGGCAACTGGGGCAACATCCTCACCGGCGACGACGCCGCCGCCGGACGTTACATCGAGGCACGCCTCACGAAACTGGCCCTCGACATCGTCTTCAACCCCAAGACGACGGAATGGAAACTCTCCTACGACGGCCGCAACAAGGAACCGGTGAGCCTGCCCGTGAAGTTTCCGCTCCTGCTGGCGCAGGGCGCGGAAGGCATTGCCGTGGGCCTCTCGGCAAAGATACTGCCCCACAACTTCGGCGAACTCTGCCAGGCCGCCATCAGCTACCTGAAGGGCGAGGAGTTCCACCTCTACCCCGACTTCCCCACCGGCGGCAGCATAGACGTGAGCAAATACAACGACGGTATGCGCGGCGGCGTGGTGAAAGTGCGCGCCAAGATTGAGAAGCGCGACCCGAAGACACTGGCCATCACCGAGGTACCGTTCAGCAAGACCACCGGCACCCTCATCGAGAGCATACTGAAAGCCAACGAGAAGGGCAAGATAAAGATACTGAAAGTAGATGACAACACGGCGGCACAGGCCGAAATCCTCGTACACCTCCGCCCCGGCACATCGAGCGACAAGACCATCGACGCCCTGTATGCCTTCACCGACTGCGAGGTGAGCATCTCGCCCAACTGCTGCGTCATCGACGACAAGACGCCGCGCTTCGTCACCGTGAGCGACGTGCTGCGCCACTCGGCCGACAACACGAAGGCCCTCCTGCGCCAGGAGCTCATCATCCGACGCGACGAACTGCTGGAGCAGCTTCATTTCTGCTCCTTGGAACGTATCTTCATCGAGGAGCGCATCTACAAGGACAAGGAGTTTGAGCAGGCCCCCGACATGGACACCGCCGTCAAGCACATCGACAAGCGTCTGCAGCCGTGGTACCCCCAGATGGTGCGCGAGGTGACGCGCGACGACATCCTGCGCCTCATGGAAATCAAGATGGCGCGAATCCTGAAGTTCAACAAGGACAAGGCCGACGAACTCATCGCCAAGCTGAAGGCCGACATCGCCGCCATAGAGCGCGACCTGAAGCGCATGACGGAAGTGACGATTAAATGGTTCCAGGGCATCTATGACAAATACGCCGCCCAGTACCCGCGCCACACGGAGATACGCTCGTTCGAGACCATCGAGGCTACGAAGGTGGTGGAAGCCAACGAGAAGCTCTACATCAACCGCGAGGAAGGCTTCATCGGCACGGCGCTGAAGAAGGACGAGTTCGTGGAGAACTGCTCCAGCATCGACAACGTCATCATCTTCTACAACGACGGCACGTATAAGGTGACGCGCATACAGGACAAGGTCTTCATCGGCGACACGGAGAAGTCGAAGGCCGAGAAACGCAAGGCACAGGTGGTGCATATCGCCGTGTTCAAGAAGAATGACGCCCGCACGATATACAACGTGGTGTATCGCGACGGACGCCACGGCTTCTGCTACATCAAGCGCTTCAACGTCACCGGCATCACCCTCGACCGCGAATACGACCTAACGCTCGGCACGCCCGGAAGCCGCATCTGCTACTTCAGTGCCAACCCCAACGGCGAGGCAGAGGTCATTAAGGTATATTTCAAGCCCAACCCCTCGAAGCGGAAGATGAAGCTCAGCATGGACAAGGACTTCAGCGAAATTGCCGTGAAGGGCCGCGGCACCAGAGGCAACACGCTGTGCAAGGAAGACGTGCTGCGCATCAACCTCAAGAGCCACGGCGCCAGTACGCTGGGCGGCCGCAAGGTGTGGTTCGACTGGGACGTGCAGCGCCTCAACTACGACGAACACGGCGAGTACCTCGGCGAGTTCAACTCCGAGGACCTCGTGCTCGTCATCCTGCGCGACGGCCGCTACTATACCACCAGCTTCGACCCCAACAACCACTTCGAGGCCGCACAGGACATCCTGCGCATCGAGAAGTACCGCCCCGAGAAAGTATGGACGGCCGCCTTGCTCGACGCCCGCTACGACATGAACCTCTATTGCAAGCGCTTCACGCTGGAGGTGGCCGCCGCCAGCCGCGGCAAGCAGTTCATGGGCGGCGACCCCGAACACTCGCAGCTCCTCCTGCTCACCGACACGGCCTACCCGCTCCTGCAAATAACATTCCCCGGCGGCGACCGCGCCCCGCTCGTCTTCGACGCCGAAGCCGAGGCCCAGGTGAAACCCTTCGACGCCCTGCGCGGCGTGCGTATCACCACGCTGAAAGTGGAGGCCGTCACCGAGCTCGAACCCACCCGCTTCCCCGCAGAAGAAGAGCCCGCCGAAGAACCCGCCGACACCGACGACGAACCCACGGGCACCGAGGACGAACCCGCAGCCACCGATGACAGGCCCAACGACACCGAGGACGAACCCGCCGAGGCTCCCGCTCCCGCCGCTCCCGCCGGGGCATCCGCAGGAGAGTCTTCCGCCGAAGCCCCCGCACCGAAGCCCCGCGCCAAGCGCAAGCCCTCCCCCGCCCCGCCGGCACCGAAGCCCTACGCCGACGAGACGCCCGTCATCATTGACTTCGACGACGAAGACGATAGCCCCGCCAAGGACGGCCCCGCCGCAGACGGCCAGCTCTCGCTCTTCTAACGCGCCCCGCCGCTCCGCTCCCGCTGCGTCAGTGCCCCGCTCCCGCTACGTCAGTGCCCCGCTCCCGCTGCGCCTACGGCAACAAGCCCCCGTGCCCGCTGCGTCAGCGGCGGGAATCCCCCAAAATCACACAGCGACATAGCAAAAAGCCCGCCCCACGCCCCTTTAACACGCTTTTTCAAAGAAAAAGACCGCCCAAACGAAAACATTTTGCTAACTTTGCGCGACTTTTGGCAGGCCGAGCCCTGCCCGATGCTAACGACACACCTTTTATTTATTAAATATCAACGAACCGATGAATGTAATTACGAAGACTGTCTCCCTGCCTGACGGACGTACCATCAGCATCGAGACCGGCAAGCTGGCCAAACAGGCCGACGGCGCAGTAATGCTGCGCATGAACAACACGATGCTGCTTGCCACTGTTTGCGGTGCCAAAGACGCTGTACCCGGCACCGATTTCATGCCCCTCCAATGCGACTACAAGGAAAAGTATTCCGCTGCCGGTCGCTTCCCCGGCGGCTTCACCAAGCGTGAAGGCCGTGCCGGTGACTACGAAATCCTCACGAGCCGCCTCGTGGACCGCGCTCTGCGCCCCCTCTTCCCCAGCGACTACCACGCTGAGGTATTTGTGAATATCATCCTCTTCAGCGCCGACGGCGAAGACATGCCCGACGCTCTGGCTGGCTTCGCTGCCTCCGCCGCCCTGGCTTGCAGCGACATACCCTTCGAGGGCCCCATCTCTGAAGTGCGCGTGGCCCGCATCAACGGCGAATATGTAATCAACCCCACCTTCAAGCAACTCGAGCAGGCCGACATGGACCTCATGGTAGGCGCCACCGAGGAGAACATCATGATGGTGGAAGGCGAGATGAAGGAAGTCCCCGAGACCGCCCTCCTCGAAGCCCTCAAGGCTGCCCACGAGGCCATCAAGCCCATGTGCCGCCTCCAGAAGGAACTGATGCAGGAACTCGGCACCGACGTGAAGCGCGAGTACTGCCACGAGGTGAACGACGAAGAACTGCGTGAGCAGATTCGCCGCGAACTCTACCAGCCCGCCTACGACATCACCAAGCAGGCCCTTGAGAAGCACGCCCGTGCCGAAGCCTTCGAGAAGCTCCGCGAGGACTTCAAGGTGGCCTATGCCGAGGCTCACACCGAGCTCACCCCCGAGGAACTCGAAGAGAAGAACGCCCTCGTGGACCGCTACTATCACGACGTAGAACGCGACGCCATGCGCCGCTGCGTGCTGGACGAAGGCATCCGCCTCGACGGCCGTAAGACCACCGACATCCGCCCCATCTGGTGCGAAGCCGGTCCTCTGCCCATGCCTCACGGCAGCGCCATCTTCACCCGTGGCGAGACCCAGAGCCTCTCCACCACCACCCTCGGCACCAAGCTCGATGAAAAGATGGTGGACGACGTGCTGGACAAGAGCTATATGAAGTTCCTCCTCCACTACAACTTCCCTCCCTTCTCCACCGGCGAAGCCAAGGCCCAGCGTGGCGTAGGCCGTCGTGAAATCGGCCACGGCCATCTCGCATGGCGCGGCCTGAAGGGTCAGATTCCTGCCGACTTCCCCTACACCGTCCGCGTGGTCAGCGACATCCTCGAGAGCAACGGTTCCAGCTCCATGGCCACCGTCTGCGCAGGCTGCCTCTCCCTCATGGACGCCGGCGTGCCCCTCAAGAACCCCGTCAGCGGCATCGCCATGGGTCTCATCAAGAACCCCGGTGAAGACAAGTATGCCGTGCTGAGCGACATCCTCGGCGACGAGGACCACCTTGGCGACATGGACTTCAAGACCACCGGTACCGTAAACGGCCTCACCGCCACCCAGATGGATATCAAGTGCGACGGTCTCTCCTACGAAATCCTCGAGAAGGCCCTCTTGCAGGCCAAGGCCGGCCGTGAGCACATCCTCGGCGAGATGCTGAAGACCCTCGACGCTCCCCGCGCCGACTTCAAGCCCCAGGTACCCCGCATCGTGGCCTTCGAGATTCCCAAGGAGTTCATCGGTGCCGTCATTGGCCCTGGTGGCAAGATTATCCAGGGAATGCAGGAAGACACCGGCGCCACCATCACCATCGACGAAGAAGATGGCGTGGGCAAGGTGCAGGTCAGCGCTCCCAACAAGGACAGCATCGACGCTGCCGTGGCCAAGATCCGTGCCATCGTGGCTATGCCCGAGGTGGGCGAGACCTACGAGGCCCGCGTCGTAAGCATCATGCCTTACGGTTGCTTCGTTGAGTTCATGCCCGGCAAGGAAGGTCTGCTCCACATCAGCGAGATCGCTTGGAAGCGTTTCGAGACGATGGAAGAGACCGGCCTGAAGGAAGGCGATAAGATTGCCGTGAAACTCCTTGAGATTGACCCCAAGACCGGCAAGTTCCGCCTCAGCCATCGCGCTCTGGAAGAGAAGCCCGAAGGCTGGGAAGACCGCCCCGCACGTCCCCGTCGCGAACGCGGCGACCGCCCCGAGCGCGGTGACCGTCCCCGTCGTGAGCATGGCGACCGTCCTCGCCGCGACTTCAACGACCGTCCCCATCGCGACAACGAAGAGCAGCCCCGCACCGAAAGTGCCGAGCAGCCCACCGAAGAGTAATCCCGTTTGTCACAAGCGTTGACATAACGCGCCATCCATAAACAAGCTCCCCCGACAGCATAGTCCGTCGGGGGAGCTTTTGTATGAGATGCTCATATAACACAATACAGCTTTGTGCCGGCATTATGTAGGTGTCAATAAAAATTGCCTATCTATACAAAATGTGTAAAATATCACGAAAACGGCACGACTCTTGGTGTAATTTTACACAAAAACGGCAGATACGCATAGACGTTGTATCTTTTTATCAATGGAAAACCTTTCAAAAATGTACTGCAAGGATGTAGCAATGTAGGAAATGTAGCAGAAAATGTACTCCGCGCGTGTACGCGCGTACATTTATAATATACACAGCACATTTCTTTTTATTTATTTGGCTGTTTGACGAAAAGTTGGTACTTTTGCAGCGCATTCCATAAGGAGTGCAGACATAGAAGAAAGCGTAAGCTTTGTCCTTTTATCAGAAATCGCCTAATTTACAGAGAAGGACGAGCAGTATTTACGCCCTGTTGTGCCTATACATCCACCCCTATAGGCGGGTGGTGCTGTATATCGGTACGGCGTGGGGTGGACTGTTTGTTTCTCTGGAGGCGTTTGGCGATGCCCTGATAAAGACAAGCATTAGTCCCTACGCCTTTTTGTATGCCTATAAGTCAACAACCTTTAGCGCCGACCTTGGGACGGGGAGGATTTCTTGCGACAGATGAAAGGTACATGGTACAAGTATTACGCGCCGACAAATTTAGGGGTTGAACGATTGCCTCCTAAGACCGTGATATGCCATTATTTCAAGGATGTTTCTTTTTTACGTCCTGTATTATTGGGCACGTTTCGGTTTGACAAGAAAGGAGGATGGCCAGACCCACATGAAAGGGGGGAGCACACAAGTCCTTTCTTAATCTATCCTGCAAAGGAAGATGTTCCACTGGAAAGATTAAAGGAACATCAAGAAAGGATGAAAGATATTCGTTCCTCCAAAGAATTGTATGCTTCGTGCTGGATGATAAAAGAGACCGATAGTGCACTAATGTGGAGCGGACGAGAGCATGGAGCTTGTATCTTTAGCACAATAGATGATGTTGTCGGAGCTTTGAATGTTGAAGACTATGAGATAGTTTGTGGGCAAATAAGATATACAAACAGCCGGTACGAGTCGCATAATTTTGCGGACTTCATCTTTGAGAAAGCAGAAGAATATAGCGAGGAAAGAGAGTTCAGGTTTTATCTTGACCAAGACGGAGACAAAGACTACAAAGAAATAGCTATTGACCCTTCTGTACTGATACATAAAATCATATTGGGTCCAAAGGTAAACTTTCCTACTCCATCTCAATATAAATTAGGAGAAACAATCAATATATCTAAAACAAAACTTAAATTATAGAGAAAATGAAGAACAGATTTTTTATTATGCTAATGACTCTCAGCATAATAATGCCGCAAGCTATCAAGGCTTATGACTTTGAGAAGGATGGTATTTATTATAGAATTTCGGGAGATGATGTGTCAGTAACTTGCAAAAACCTATCGACACCGACATACTCTGGTAACATCCGTATTCCGTCTTCTGTATCCAATAATGGTAAAACATATAATGTGACAAGTATTGGTTACGCTGCCTTCTATTATTGCAGCGGCCTGACCTCCGTCACCATCCCTAACAGCGTAACGAGCATAGGAGACGCAGCCTTCTGGCTTTGCACAGGCCTGACCTCCATCACCATCCCTAACAGCGTGACGAGCATAGGAAGCGAAGCCTTCCGCGATTGCAGCAGCCTGACATCCGTCATCATTCCTAAAAGCGTGACGAGCGTAGGAAAGGCTGCCTTCGCTAGCTGCAGCAACTTGACCTCTATTTATGTTCAGGCTGAAAACACGAAGTATGACAGTCGTGAAAATTGCAATGCCATTATTGAGACTGCAAGTAACGCACTTGTTGCTAGCTGTAAAAACACCATCATCCCTAACAGCGTGACGAGCATAGGAGACGCAGCCTTCTGGCTTTGCACAGGCCTGACCTCCGTCACCATCCCTAACAGCGTGACGAGCATAGGAAAAAATGCCTTCGCTAATTGCAGCGGCCTGACATCCATTACCATCCCTAACAGCGTGACGAGCATAGGA
>JAKSLT010000050.1 GCA_024401055.1 Bacteroidaceae bacterium
ACGGCGTGGGCTTCTACCTGTGGGACGGAAAGACCATCGGTGCCAACAAGGCATATCTCGCTCTTGACGAAGCACTTGGCGTGAAAGCCTTGCAGTTCCGCTTCAATGATGAACCCGGCCCGACGGGAATTAAAGCCCCCTCCATCTCCCCCAAGAGGGAGAATCCCGCAACCTATGACTTGAAGGGTATGCTCGTGAACGACGGCTACAGGGGCATCGTGATTAAGAACGGCAAGAAAGTCATCAGGTAAATTAGGGAATTAGCAAATTAGGGAATTAGCGAATTAGCAAATTCGGAAATTAGAAATAACATATTATGAAGAAGACGTATACCAGTCCCGTTGCCGACACTGTCGCAGCGCGTCCTGCGCAGATGCTCTGCGGCAGCCTTGACGGCTTGACAATAAACCTTGACGAAGGCGTATCGCCAGGGGAAAACGAGTATTCCGACAACGAAGGCTACGGCGACGCCTGGTAGTCCTCGCTTAACATATAAAGAAGCGGATGCGTCCCAATCAGGGAGGCATCCGCTTTTGGTATAAGTGGGGGGACTATGATGTGGCAATGTAGGAAATGTAGGAGAAAATGTACTTCGCGCGCGTGTGTATATATAAATAATTATTGCTGTCCGGTAAAAGTGAAATTTCTTAGCATTGGGCTGAAAGCCCTTGATTGTATAGCCTAGGGCAGAGTGACCGAAGGGAACGCCGCCCTAGGGTCGCAGGTGCGACTACCAAGTTCGCCGCATCGCGGCATAATTGTTTCGGGGCAGCGCCCCATTGCACTGGTCTATAGGACAAATCCCCCCCTCCGCCGCTTCGCGTCACCTCCCCCCAGGGGGAGGGATACTTACACAGCGTCTGCAATCAAAAACCTAGGGCGGCGTTCCCTTCGGTCACTCTGCCCTAGGCTAGGATGTTTCGGGCTTTCAGCCCTTTCATAAAGGGTAAGCCCCTACTATTGGTAATCTCTCAAATTACCTGCTCTCTCAAGCGATACGGAAGATTACTTTCTTTTTCCCCGGACAGCAATAATAAATAATGTGTCCGGCGGAATAATCATTGGGGCTGCCCGGCGGATGTGCTCTCTGATGCTGCCAGTGTGCAGCGTATCTCAAGGTAGGAGATTTCGGCGGGAAGGAGTTCGCGGAGCTCGGCGAGGCCATAGGCACGCTGGAAGGTGGCGGCCTTTTCGCGGATGAGGCGCTGATGCTCGGGCGTGACGAGGGATTCGAGGGGGAGGTCACCATTGGACACGTAGAAGGCCAGGTGGCTTTCTATGGTCTGGATGGTGAGGTCGCGCTCCTTGGAGATTTGTTTGGCGGAGAGGCCGGACTGGAAAAGCTCCAGCGTCCTGCGGCGGGAGTCGCCCTTCTTGCGGGCGGGCTCCTTGGGCTTGGCGGGGGAGGCTTTCTCTTTGCGGGAGGTTCGGTTGCCGGCCTTGGGGGACGGTGAGGAGCCGGCGGCAGCGCCGAGGAGACCTTGGGCCTTCGTCTGGAGATAGAGGGCGGCGGTGAAGGGCTGGCCGACGAGTTTCTGGAGGAGGAAGCGCTTGAGGTCGCAGTGAGAGCGGAGGGTAGCGAGGCTGTTGTTGTAGCGCGTGCTGACGGCTTTATTGTCGATGGCAATGGACGTGAGAGGCAGCACTTGGGTGAGTATCTCGTCCATCTTGGGCGCAAAATAAACCATGGCGGCTTGCAGACGCTGCTGGAGGGGGGCATGAGTCATGGGTGATGAGTCATGGGTAATGACGGTCATCATCTGCTGGCGCCAGGCCCGGAACTGCTGACTGACGGCCACGAGTTGCTGCTCGGCAAGGGGCACGGCGGCCTTGAGGCGCGTGAGAAGAAGCGGGTGCTGGGCGTAGAGGTATTCTTCTACGACGCGGGTGAGGTCTTGAAGGGCGAAGAGCAAGGGCTGGAAGTCGAAGAGTTCTTCGAGGAGGCTTTCGTAATAGTTGCGGGCCAGCAGGGGGAGTTGCTGTTGCAGCAGGGGACTGACGTCGGTGAGTTGTTCGTTGATGTAGTGGGCAATGCTCTGGTCGGTGATGACGCTGGCGGTGGAGAGGGGGCGCGAGAGGACGAGGCCTTCGAGGGTGCGGCAACGGGAGAGGGCCACATAGACCTGGCCGTGGGCAAAGGAACTGTTGATGTCGAGCACGGCGTGCTGGAAGGTGAGGCCCTGGCTCTTGTGGACGGTGATGGCCCAGGCGAGGCGGAGGGGATACTGCGTGAAGGTGCCCTCCACTTCCTCGCGGATGTCCTGTGTGTCGGGGTCGATGATGTAGCGTGTGTTCTCCCAAGTGACGGGGGTGACGGCGACATAGGCTTCGTCCTCCTTGCAATATACCACGATGCCGTCGTCGGTGAACTCGCGGATGACGCCTATCTTGCCGTTGTAGTAGGCGTGTGCGCCGGAGGGGTCGTTCTTGATAAACATGACCTGCGCGCCTTCCTTGAGGGCAAGCGTGGCGTCGGCGGGGTAGTTGGTCTCGGGGAATGTGCGCTCAATGCGGGCGCGGAAGGTGTGGAGAGGCGCGGGGAGTTCGGCGAGCTGATGGTCGTTGTACTCCTGCGCCATGCGGTTGTGGGTGGTGAGGCGTATCCAGTCCTCGTCGTCGGGCGGCGTGAACTGGGGCAGATAGCGCGTGTTGAGGGCTTGGAGGGCTGCGGCGTCGAGGCAGTTGTCGCGTATCTTGGCGAGGAGGGCGATGAAGTGGGCGTCCTGCTGGCGGTAGATGTGTTGGAGCTCGATGGTGACGTATTGCAACTGCTGCAAGGCGTGGCTGGCATAGAACCAGGGCGACTGATACTGCGGGGCAAGGAGCGACCATTCCGATTCCTTGGTGACGGGGGGCAGCTGCTGGAGGTCGCCGATGAGGAGGAGCTGTACGCCGCCGAAGGGCTTGAGGCGGTTGCGGTATTTGCGGAGTTCGGCGTCGATGGCGTCGAGAAGGTCGGCGCGCACCATGGATATCTCGTCGATGACGAGGAGGTCGAGGGTGCGGATGAGGTCCTTCTTGTCCTGGCTCATGCGGAAGTGCTTCTTGCGCTCAGCATTCTCTGCGCCGGGGACGAGGGGGCCGAAGGGGAGCTGGAAGAAACTGTGGATGGTCTGGCCCTGGGCATTGATGGCGGCCACGCCGGTGGGGGCGAGGACGACCATGCGCTTGGGACATAGTTCACGCAGCCGGCGCAGGAAGGTGGTCTTTCCCGTGCCGGCCTTGCCCGTGAGAAACACGGAGGTGGAGGTCTCGGAGATGAAGCGCCAGGCGGTGTTCATCTCGGCGTTGTGGTGGGACATATATAGAAAAGAAGCCTCTCCCCGTCACGGCGGGCCCCCTCTACCTCCCCCAAGGGGGAGAATCCGTGCCACCCCTCCCCGAATAGGGAGGGGAAGATACCACTAAAGGTGGGGCTGTATGATTGTAAAGGTTTGAGGTTATGAGGTTTTGAAGTCTTGCTTAATGCAGACTTTAGGGGTATCATCCTTCCCCTATGGGGGGAAGGTGGTAGCGGCGGGTGCCGCTACCGGATAGGGGCTTTATTTTTGCGAAACCTTTTCGCCGAAGCAGAGGTCGCCGGCATCACCGAGGCCGGGGACGATATAACTGGCGGCGTTGAGGGTGGGGTCAACGGCGGCCACCCAGAGCGTGACGTCGTCGGAGGGGAACTGCTCGCGGAGGTAGTCAATGCCCTGCTGGCTGGCAATGACGGCACAGAGATGCAGATGGGCAGGCGTGCCGTTGCGGAGGAATGCCTTGTGGGCCGTGACGAAACTCTTGCCGGTGGCCAGCATGGGGTCAACGAGGAGAAATGTGCAACCGTCAAGGCGCGGTGCGGCGAGATATTCCAGCTTGATTTCCACGTCGCCGGCCTTCTGGTTCTCAGCCTCGGCGTTCTCTACGCGGTAGGCGGCCACGAAGCCAGCCTCGGCGTCGTCGAACATCTGGAGGAAGCCTTCGTGGAAGGCCAGACCGGCGCGGAGTACGGTGCCTACGACGATGCGGTCGTCGGAGGTGGCAACGTGAGCCGTGGCAAGGGGCGTCTGCACGTCTTTCGTGCTAAATTGCAGCGTCTTGCTCAGTTCGTAAGCCATGCACTGGGCTATGCGGGTGAGGTTGCGGCGGAAACGGGGGCGGCTCTGCTGGAGTTGGGCGTCGCGAAGCTGCGCCATGTAGTTGCTGACGACGTTGTCGGTGTCGGAAAGGCAAATTACTTTCATAGTATTCTTTTAGTTTACAGTTTATAGTTTATGGTTTACAGGTCAATTTGGAGGTCTTCGTATGCGAGGAGCGTATTGGGAAATACGGCCTGGGCTTCGCGGAGGAGGATGCTCTCGTCCTCGTAGCGGGCGGAGAAATGACCGATGAGGAGCCGCTTGGCATGGGCTTGGAGGGCTATCTGCGCGGCCTCGGAGGCGAGGGAGTGGCATGTCTGCTCGGCGCGCACGGCCTCACTCTGGGCAAAGGTGGCCTCGTGGTAGAGGAGATCCACACCGCTTACTCGCTTGGCAAGGGCGGGGAGATACTGCGTGTCGGAGCAGTAGGCATAGGAACGGGGTGGGGCGGCAGGCGTGGTGAGGCGTTCGTGGGGCCATTCGCGGCCTTCGGCATCGGTCCAGCCGGCACCGGCCTTGATGGCGGCAATGGCGTAGGTGGGGATGCCGAGGTAGTCAATCATGTCGCGACGGATATGCGGCAGCAGCGGCTTCTCGTCGAAACGGAAGCCGCAGCATGGGATGCGATGGGAAAGGGGTAGGGTAGTCACGCGGAGAGAGCGGTCGTCATATATCACTTCCTCACGTGTGGGGCAGACTTTGTGGCATACCACCTCAAACTCCAGCCCAGGGGAAAAGAAGTCGAGCCACGGACGGAGCACTTTCTCTAAGTCGTCGGGGGCATAGATGTGGAGGCTCTGCGTGCGGCCCAGCATACTGAAGGTGCTGATGAGTCCGGGCAGGCCGAAGACGTGGTCTCCGTGGAGATGGCTGAGGAAGATGGCTGAGATGCGGTTGAAGTTGAGGCCCATACGCCGCAATTGGAGCTGGGCGCCTTCGCCGCAGTCGATCATAAAGAGCTTTTCGCGCACATTGAGCACCTGGCAGGCAGGGTAGTGCTTCATAGTGGGCATAGCGCTGCTGCATCCAAGGATATGTAGGCGAAAAGGCTCCATGATTATTTTTTATTCAAAATTATGAGTCGGCGAACGGTGGGTGATGCGGTTTATACATATACAAAAGGCCAGCCACTACTTGATGAGGCTGACCTTAATCTTGCTGATGCGGCGGGTGTCAAGAGCGAGGACTTCAAAGCGCAGGCCTTCGTAGGTGACGCTCTGGTGGAGGCGAGGGAACTCGTCGATAAGGCGAAGCACGAGGCCTGCCAGTGTCTCGGCCTCGCCGGCCACTTTCTCAAAAGCTTCCGGATCCAGTTGCATCGTCTCGTAGAAGTCCTCCAGTTCCACCTTGCCCTGGAAGATGTATTGGCGCTCGTTGATGCGGGTGAAAAGGCGCTCCTCCTCGTCGAACTCGTCATTGATTTCGCCGACGATTTCCTCGAGGATATCCTCCATCGTGATGAGGCCGGACATTGAACCGAACTCGTCCACGACGATGGCGATGTGTACCTGACTCTTCTGGAAGTCGCGCAAAAGGTCGTCGATCATCTTTGACTCGGGAACGAAGAGGGGCTTGCGCACAAGGTGTTGCCAGTGGAATCCCTGCGGCTCGCGGAGGTAGGGCAGGAGGTCCTTGATGTAGAGGATGCCCATCACCTGGTCGGAGTCTTTGTCGGTGAAGACAGGGTAGCGCGAATAATTGTTGGAGAAGATACACTTGAGCACCTGCTGGAAGGAGTCGTTCTGCTGCACGCCAACGATATCAACGCGGGGCGTCATCACCTCGCCGGCATTCTCGCTGCGGAAGCGCAGCACGCCCTCCATAAGCGCGCGGTCGTCAGCATCGGCCTGGGCCACTTGCTCCTCCAGAGCGGGGACTGAGTCTTTATGCTTGAAGATATTGAGCATATTATGAAGAAATCCTTACCATTACTAACTTTTCTTTGGCGTGAGCATCTCCATTTCCTTCACCCAGACCTCGGTGATGTAGCGTTCGATGCCCCGCTTGTCGGTGTAGCTGCGGGTGCGCAGTTCGCCTTCCACGTAGAGTTTGTCGCCCGTGTGGACGTAGCGCTCCACGACTTCTGCCACCTTGCGCCAGAAGAGGAGGTTGTGCCACTCGGTATGTTCCGGAATTTGTCCCCCGCTGGGGAGCGTGTATCCGGGGCTGGTGGTGGCAAGCCGCACCTGTGCCGTGCAGATGCCACCTTCGAGATAACGTACTTCGGGCTCTTTGCCTACGTTTCCAATGAGCTGTACTTTGTTCATCTAATGCGGTCTATTGAGCGGACGAGGCGTTCGTCGGCACGAATGCTGCGCCAGGCGAGAAAAACAAAGGGGATGGCCAAGGCTATCCATACGAAGAAAAACGCGCCCACGACGGCAGTGAGGATGATGCTCCAGCATATAGCCATCTGGGTTCTGCGGTTCTGATAGAGGAATATGGTCGTGAGACTGTCCAGCGCTGCAATGATGCAGAACACGCCGCCCACGATGCGCAGCGATTCGCCAGTCAGGGCGGGTATGAACTGACCGTTTACGACGCCTCCCAGACATAAATAGGCGCAGATGGCCGACACGATGCCGGCCATCAGAAGATATAGGGATTGTATGCGTTGGATCATTTCTTAGAATTCCTCGTCAAACAAGTCTTTATCCTTGGCGGGGTTGCGGTGGTACACGCGGCCGTGGAGAAATTCGTCGGCAGCCATCAGTGTGGCTTTCGGCAGACGCTCATAATAGCGGGAGATTTCAATCTGTTCGCGGTTTTCGAAGGTCTCTTCCAGACTGTCGTTGTTGGAAGCGAATTCGCGCAGCTTCTTGCTGAGGTCTTCCTTCATCTCGCTGCTAATCTGGTTGGCGCGCTTACCCATGATGGCCACGCTCTCATAGATGTTGTCTGTGCTCTGACAGAAGTTCATGATGTCGTGGGTAACGGTGTTGTTGGGTGCTTTGCTTTTTTTGTAGTCCATTGTTTATATATTGATTTTTGTTTTACATACTAATTAGTATTCGTCATCGTGCGTTTCGAATTTCTTGGCCTTCTCGTACATATCCTGTGCCTTAGGCATGAAAGCGGACTCCGGGTACTCCGTTTGGAAACCGTAGAACTCGTCGATGGCGTCCTGATAGCGCTCGGCCTGCTTGGAGGGCACGGAATTCTTCGCCAGTTCGAACTTAGCCTTAAGCACCAGTATGCTCAGGTCTTCGCGCCTCTTGCAGTAGGGGTAGTCCTTGATGGCGTTCTGAGCCGTGATGACGCAGGCTTGATAGTTGCTGCCGCCGTTGGTGCAGTTGAGGAAGTATTCGCCCAGGTCATAATAGAGTTTGGCGCTGAGGTATTCCTTTTCCACCAGCTTGTCTTGCAATTCAAAGATGCACCTCTGGGCTTCCTGACGGTACTTGCTGTTGGGGTAGGCCTCGATGAAGTTGCTGAATTCCGTCACGGCGTTGTACGTGTCCGTCTGGTCCAGACGGGGCTCGGGGGTATTTTCATAGAGGGACTTGCCGGAATAGAAATAGGCTTCTTCGGTGAAGGTACCTCTGGGGTAGCTTTGGTAGTAGCGTTGGAATGTCTTCGCGGCAGCCTCGTAGTTGTGGCCGTTGTAGTTGGACATGGCCAGCATGTAGAGGCATTCCTCGCCCTTGTCGGTGCCTTTCGTCGGGATGATAAGGTCGTTGAGCAACTCTGCTGAGCGATTGTAATGCCCCATAGCGAAATAGCTCTTTGCAGCTTCGTAGCGGTAGCTGCTGTCCGTGGATTTCAGCACCTTGGAATAGTCGCCGCAACTATGAAGCGCTATAGCCAAAATGCATAGTATAAGGGGGGATGTCTTGCGCATTACTATAAATTTTGCGTGCAAAGGTAATAATTTTTGCTGAAATAGCCAAATGTATTAAGTCTTTTTATTAATTTTGCACAATCGTTATGAATAGTTTCAAATTAGAGTCATCATATCAGCCCACGGGCGACCAGCCTGAGGCCATTCGCCAACTCACAGAGGGCGTGCTTCGTGGTGACCCCGCGCAAACCTTGCTGGGCGTCACCGGCAGCGGCAAGACCTTCACCGTGGCCAACGTTATTGCCAACGTGGGGCGTCCTACGCTTGTCCTCTCCCACAACAAGACGCTCGCTGCCCAGCTCTATGCCGAGATGAAGCAGTTCTTCCCCCACAACGCGGTGGAGTACTACGTCTCATACTATGATTATTACCAGCCGGAGGCCTATATACCGTCCACCGACACCTATATAGAAAAAGATCTCGCCATCAACGACGACATCGATAAGCTCCGCCTCGCCGCCACTTCGGCCCTGCTCTCCGGCCGCAAGGACGTCGTAGTCGTTTCCTCGGTAAGCTGCATCTACGGCATGGGCAACCCTTCTGCCTTCTATGAGAACGTCATTGAGTTGCAGGTGGGCATGGTGTGTGCACAAAGTGTCCTGCTGCGCCGCCTCGTAGATTCGCTCTACAACCGCAACGACGTGGCTCCGGCCCGCGGTGATTTCCGCGTAAAAGGCGACACGGTGGACGTGTTTCTCGCCTATAGCGACGACGTGCTTCGCATCACTTTCTGGGGCGACGAGATTGACGGCATCGAAGAGGTCGATGCCCTCACCGGACACTCTGTAGCTGTCTTTTCCGAATACAAGGTTTACCCTGCCAATCTCTTCCTCACGAGCAAGGAGACGCAGGAGGCCGCCATACGCCAGATACAGGATGATTTGGTAGTTCAAGCAGAGGTTTTACGCTCGTGTGGCAAGGAGTTGGAAGCTAAGCGTTTGGAAGAGCGCGTAACCTATGACATTGAAATGATTCGCGAGGTGGGCCATTGCTCCGGCATAGAGAATTATTCGCGTTACTTCGATGGCCGTGCACCCGGCACGCGCCCTTATTGTCTCTTGGACTTTTTCCCGAAGGATTTCCTCCTCGTTGTCGATGAGAGCCATGTCAGCGTGCCGCAGCTCCGTGCTATGTACGGCGGCGATAGAAGCCGCAAGCTCAGTCTCGTGGAGTATGGTTTCCGCTTGCCTGCCGCCCTCGACAACCGCCCCTTGCATTTCGACGAGTTCAAGGCTCTCACGCCCCAGACCATCTACGTCAGCGCCACTCCCGATGACTACGAGATAGCCGAGAGCCAAGGCGTCATCGTCGATCAAGTCATCCGTCCCACTGGCCTTCTCGACCCGCCCATAGAGGTGCGGGATACCGACTTCCCCGTGGACGACCTCATCGAGGAGATAAGGAAATGCAGCGAGGCGGGTGAGCGCGTCCTCGTCGTCACCCTTACCAAGCGCATGGCCGAGGAGTTCACCGAACATCTTCTTTCCTACGACATACCCACGGCCTACATCCATTCCGACGTCGATACCCTTGAGCGCGTGAAGATTCTTGAGGATCTCCGTGCTGGCATCTACGACGTCCTCGTGGGTGTCAATCTTCTTCGTGAGGGTCTGGATCTTCCCGAGGTGGCCCTTGTCGCCATCCTCGACGCCGACAAGGAGGGTTTCCTTCGCTCCCATCGTTCACTCACGCAGACGGCAGGACGTGCTGCCCGCAATGTTAACGGACGTGTCATCTTCTACGCCAAGAACATCACCGAGTCCATGCGTCTCACCATGGAAGAGACCGAGCGTCGCCGCCAGAAGCAGCAGGCCTACAATCAGGCCAATGGCATCACGCCGCAGCAGGTGCGCAAGACGGCAGCGGCCGAGCTCGCCTCTCTCGGTCAGAAGCGCGTGGAGCAGCGCACCGGCTATGTAGCACCCCAGCACGACGATGCCGCCGGACGTCTCGTGGCCGAACAGATAGCCCGTTACAACGCTCTGCCCACGGAGGAGCGGCGCCGGAAGCTTGAGGCCGCCATGCGCGCCGCCGCCGAGGCCCTCGATTTCATCACTGCCGCCCAGTTGCGTGACGAGCTGCTTAAATTAGGATAAACCTTTTGTGTGGGGGCTGGTCTCCAGAGCAGGTTTTCTAACGAGGAATGTTGATGACCGAGGCGGCT
Source organism: Bacteroidaceae bacterium (assembly GCA_024401055.1). GTDB lineage: Bacteria > Bacteroidota > Bacteroidia > Bacteroidales > Bacteroidaceae > Alloprevotella. Next base: position 10,124 of record JAKSLT010000050.1, read on the forward strand.
CCCTCCGTGATACATAAGCCTCAAAACAACAAAGCCGCATTGCTATACCTTCAATTTAGAAGATGATAGCAATGCGGCTGAATTATTGTGAGATAAAGATGGAGACGAACCTTTGTCTCCAACCTTTATTTCTTGGTCTTGGCGCTGTCCTTCTTGTCAGGGTCTTCCAGTTCTACGAGATAGAGCTTCTTGATGCCGCTCTTGGTGAGGGCGCGGATTTCAAGGACGCGGTCGGTGGAGAGGTTGGCGGCCTTGACGGCGGCGTTGAAGTCGTCGATGGTGCGCATCTCCTTGCCGTTTACCTTCTGGATAATCTGGTCCTTTTCAAGGCCGGCCTGCTTCATCTTGCCGGGGGTGAGGGTGCGGACTACGAGGCCATATTGCAGTGCGAGTTCCTTCTTCTCCTGCTCGGTGAGGGGACGGAGGGAAGCACCGAGGCCTTCTTCGTCGATGATTTCCAGCTTGGAAGCCTTACCCTGCTCGTTGAGGAGGGTGATGACGGCGGTGTGCTTCTTCTTGTTGCGGAGGTAGGTGACGTCCACCTTGTCGCCCGGCTGCTTGACGGCGATGATTTCCTGCAGGTCGCCGCTCTTGGTGATTTCCTTGCCGTCGATGCTGATGATGACGTCGCCCTTTTCGAGGCCGGCCTCTTCGGCAGCGCCGTCGGCTACGACTTCCTCGATGTAGGCGCCGGTGACGGTGCCGAGATCTACTTCCTTGTCCTTGTTGTGCTGCTCATCGATGTAGGCGCTGACGTCGCGATACTGGATGCCCAGTTTGGCGCGCTGCACCATGCCGAACTCCTTGAGGTCGGCCACTACCTTGTTCATCATGGAGGAGGGGATGGCAAAGCCGTAGCCGGTGAAGGAGCCCGTCTGGCTGTAGAGCATGGCGTTGATGCCTACGAGGGCGCCGTCGGCATTGACGAGGGCACCGCCGGAGTTGCCGGGGTTGATGGCGGCATCGGTCTGGATGAAGCTCTCGATGCTGTTCTGGCGTGCGCCGAGGGAGCGGGCTTTGGCGCTGACGATGCCGGCGGTGACGGTGGAGGTGAGGCCGTAGGGGTTACCTATGGCGAGTACCCATTCACCCACCTTGAGGGCGTTGCTGTCGGCCACGCGGATGGCGGGCAGCCCTTTTTCCTCCACCTTGATGAGGGCGAGGTCGGTGCTCTTGTCTGTGCCGATGATGCGGGCGGCAAACTCGCGGTTGTCGTTGAGTTTCACCTGTATCTCGTCGGCGCCGTCAACGACGTGGTTGTTGGTGACGATATAGCCGTCCTCGGAGAGAATGACGCCGGAGCCGGAGCCTTGCTTCTTGGGGGTCTCTACCTGGCGCTGGCGCTTGCCGTTGTTGCCCTGTCCGCGGCCGAAGAAGTCGCCGAAGGGATCGCCGAAGAACTCCTCGAAGGGGTCGATGTAGTCTATGGTTTGTGTCTTGCTGTTGATGGTTACTTTGATGTAAACCACTGAATTGAGCGCCTGGTCGGCGGCGTGGGTGAGGTCAACGCGCTCAATGGCCATGCTTGCCAGGGAAATGGCAAAGGCTACAAGTGAAAGGATGATTTTTTGTTTCATAATATAATATATAATGTGTTATTTGCGATGAATCGTTGAATAGAAGAATCGGTAAATTCCCAAATCGACTGCGAAATTACAAAATCGTAGCGACACATGAGTATAGTGCCCATGAAAAAAACTACATTTTTTATTTTTTTTAAGCGTTTCCGAGCAAAAAAGTTGGCAAAATGCGATTTTATGAAAAAAAAGATGCAAAAATGCTATGTGGGGTTAAAATTATTTGTAACTTTGCCCTGCGAAAGTAATTTAACCATTTAATAAAAACATCATTATGAAGGTTTATTCCTCAAAAGACATCAAGAACATTGCCCTTTTGGGCAGTGACGGGTCAGGCAAGACAACCCTGACCGAAACTCTCCTATTCCACGCTGGCCAGATACAGCGTCGCGGTAGCATCACCCAGAAGAACACCGTCAGCGACTATTATCCTGTTGAGCAGGATTATGGCTACAGCGTGTTCAGCACTCCTTTCCACGTAGAATGGAAAGGCAAGAAACTCAACATCATCGACTGCCCGGGCAGTGATGACTTCGTTGGTGCTGCCGTCAGCGCTATGGCTGTGACCGACACCACCGTGCTTCTCATCAACGGCACCGCCGGCCCCGAAGTGGCCACCCAGAACCACTTCCGTCTGGCTGAGAAAATGAAGAAGCCCGTCATCTTCCTCGTTAACCACCTCGACGCCGAGCAGTGTGACTTCGAGCAGACGCTTGAGAAGATACAGGCCATCTACGGCCCGAAGGCTGTGCCCGTGCAGTACCCTGTGGCTTGCGGCCCCAACTTCCACGAAATCATCGACGTCCTTCTGATGAAGAAACTCGTGTGGAATCCCGAAGGCGGTGACTACAAGGCCGAGGATATCCCCGCCGACCAGATGGACAAGGCAACGGAGTGGAATAAGACTCTCATTGAAGCTGCTGCCGAGAACGACGAGGCTCTTATGGAGAAGTTCTTCGAGACAGAGAATCTCACCGAGGACGAGATGCGCGAAGGCCTCCGCAAGGGTCTGGCCACGCGCAGCGTCTTCCCCGTGTTCTGCGTATGTGCAGGCAAGAATATGGGCGTAGGCCGCCTTATGGAGTTCCTGGGCAACGTCGTTCCCTTCGTGGAAGATATGCCCGCAGAGAAAAATACCAACGGCGAAGAGGTAACCCTCAATCCCGCAGGCCCCACCTCCCTCTATTTCTATAAGACCGGTATCGAGCCCCACATCGGTGAAGTGCAGTACTTCAAGGTGATGAGCGGCACCGTACACGAAGGCGACGACCTGACGAATGCCGACCGCGGCTCCAAGGAGCGCCTCGGCCAGATATTCGTATGCTCCGGCTCCATGCGCGACAAGGTGGACCAGCTCGAAGCCGGCGACCTCGGCTGCACAGTGAAGCTGAAGGACGTGCGCACGGGCAACACCCTCAACAGCAAGGAGTGCGACCATAAGTTTGACTTCATCCAGTATCCCAACTCCAAGTACATCCGTGCCATCAAGGCCGTCAACGAGGCCGAGACCGAGAAGATGATGGCCGCCCTCAACCGCATGCGTCAGGAAGACCCGACGTGGGTGGTAGAGCAGAGCCGCGAACTCCGCCAGATTCTCGTGCACGGTCAGGGCGAATTCCACCTCCGCACGCTGAAGTGGCGCTTGGAGAATATCGACAAGATCCAGATTTCCTTCGAGGAGCAGCGCATACCCTACCGCGAGACCATCACGAAGTCCGCTCGCGCCGACTATCGTCACAAGAAGCAGTCCGGCGGTTCCGGCCAGTTCGGTGAGGTACACCTCATCGTGGAGCCCTACACCGAGGGCATGGAAGACCCCGTTGTCTATAACTTCGGCAGTCAGGAAATCCGCATCAACATGAAGGGCAAGGAAGAAATACCTCTGGAGTGGGGCGGCAAGCTCGTCTTCATCAACAGCGTAGTGGGCGGTGCCATCGATGCCCGCTTTATGCCCGCCATCCTCAAGGGCGTAATGTCCCGTTTGGAGCAGGGCCCGCTGACCGGCAGTTATGCCCGCGACGTCCGCGTCGTTGTCTATGACGGCAAGATGCACCCCGTTGACTCCAACGAACTCTCCTTCATGCTCGCCGGCCGCAACGCCTTCAGCCAGGCCTTCCGCGAGGCCGGTCCTAAGGTGCTCGAGCCTATCTACGACGTAGAGGTGTTCGTGCCCTCCGACAAGATGGGTGACGTGATGAGCGACATCCAGGGCCGCCGCGGTATGGTGCTCGGTATGAGCTCCGAGAACGGTTACGAAAAACTGCAGGCCAAGGTGCCTCTGAAGGAAATGGCTTCCTACAGCACCACGCTTAGCTCCCTCACCGGTGGCCGCGCCAGTTTCGTAATGCAGTTCTCCTCCTACGAACTTGTGCCTGCTGACATCCAGCAGAAGCTTATTGCAGAAAACCAACAGAAGGACGACGAGTAATTCGTCTCCTCTTTATTCCGGACAAGACGACTTGTCCTTTGTGCAGCACTCTTCCCCGTTTTGGAAGGGTGCTGCTTCTTGTTTGTACGGAAGAAACAAATATCAAAATTATTGGAAATATTGCTGTCCGGGGAAAAAGAAAGTAATCTTCCGAATCGCTTGAGAAAGCAGGAGGTATGAAAGGTTGCCTAGAGGAGGGGCTTACCTTTTAGCAAGCGACGGCAAAGCGCCGAAGGTGCGACAGATTGGAGGATAGGGCGCGAGCCCTATCTCTTATGTTTATCCCTATGTGGGAGCGCTGTAAGTGCGGTATAATTACCATTTTACTTGAATTATGTCGCACTTACAGCGCTCCCATAGAAGGAGATTTGCGAGTGAAGTAGGGCTTGCGCCCAACCCTCCGTTATGTCGTCCTTTCAGGACTTTCAAACTTCCCCGGACAGCAATAATATCAATATTCACCACTCCTTATTTATATATACACGCGCACACGCGCGAAGCACATTTTCTGCGTAACCTCCTACACCTCTCCCCTTAACAACACGCGCCGCCAAGAATTCCCCGGCGGCGCGCGTTGTGTATGTATAATGTAGTATCTCTTAGCGCATCAGCACCTTCTTCGTTGGGCCGTCGCCCTTCTTCTGCAAGTTAATGCCGCGAACCTTTGTTTTCTGGCTTACCTTGCGGCCCGTGAGGTCGTAGTTCACTGCCGTCTCTGCTTCATCGTCGGCAGCCACACTCTCCACGCCGTCCGTCGTCTTGGTGTAGGTCACGGTGATAACGTAGTTCTGAATCTTCACATTCGTCGTGTAGCCCGCATACGTAGCTTTGACATCGCTCGCTTGAAGTTGTTTCTTAGTGGTAAACTTGGCACCGTCGGCATAACTCTTGCCGTCGATAGTCACCTTGGCATCCTTGGGAGCATTCACCAACTTAACCGTATAATCATAAGTGATAGTCTCAAATCTGGCCGTCAGTGTCACGTTCTTCGTAGCCTTGAACGTGTAAGGATTGGCCGTCGTGCCGTCACTCCACTTTACGAAGCGGTAGCCCGACTTCGGCGTAGCCGTAAGCGTCACCGTCTTGCCTTCTTCGTAAGTGCCTCCGCCAGAGACTGTGCCCATCGTGGTGTTGGCAGAGGTGGCTGTAATGGTGTAAGTCGTTGGGGCGGTCTTCTCAAAGGTAGCCGTCAGCGTCACGTTCTTCGTAGCCTTGAAAGTGTAAGGATTGGCCGTGCTGCCGTCGCTCCACTTCACGAAGCGGTAGCCCGACTTGGGCGTAGCCGTAAGCGTGACGGTCTTACCCTCTTCGTAACTGCCGCCGCCCGTGACGGTGCCCATCGTGGCATCGGCAGAGGTGGCGGTGATGGTGTAAGTCGTGGGGGCGGTCTTTTCAAAATTTGCCGTCAGCGTCACATCTTTCGTAGCGACGAAAGTATAAGGATTACTTGTAGAACCATCGCTCCACTTCACAAACTTATAACCAGCCTTCGGCTTTGCCGTAAGAGTGACGGATTCGCCAACACGATACATCTGGCCACCAGTGACAGTGCCCATAGACTCATTAGAGGAGGTGGCAATAATGGTGTATATATATATTGCAGGTGAATCCTTATAAATCAAAGTCATGTCTCTGCCGTCACTAATTTGAGAGAACGAGGCTAAATACTGTTTGCCATCTATGAAAAATATTGCAGATGGGAGAGCGCGCACATAAGTTTGTTCTTCCATTCGTAAATATTGATAATCTTCATAAGGACAAACCACTGTGTAATTTTTGTTTTTGGTTGTATAATGTGCCTCCTTACCGAAAGGCCAGCTTCTTGCTTTTTTTAATTTAGTTACGTCTATTGTTTCAAACTCGTCCCACTTATCGAGTGTGCCAATAGTCGTACCGTCACCGAAGAAATAATAGTTTTCGGGTAATATCTCAAAAGTAGCAGTCAACGAAACATTCTTTGAGGCAACAAAAGTATATGGATTTTTTGTTGTTCCATCGCTCCACTTTACGAACTTGTGGTCGGCATTCGGTGTGGCTATAAGTGTCACGGGCACGCCACTTTCGTATGTGCCTCCACCAGAGACTGTGCCCATGGCAGTATTAGCAGATTGAGCAGTAATAGTATAGGTGGTATTTGAAATAGCCTTAAAGTTGGCTGTCAATGTCAGGTCCTTGGTTACTTTCAAAGTGTAAGGATTTGTGGTACTTCCATCGCTCCACTTAATAAAACTATAACCATTCTTTGGCGTTGCGGTAAGTGTTGCGTTCTCACCATAATCATAGATACCGCTTCCTGAAACAGAGCCCATGAAGGAGTTTGAAGATGTTGCTGAGATATTTTTGCTTACATCACCACTATACTTTAATATAATTGGTACGTAATTTCCAATATTATTCCACGATGCCAAATATTTTTTTCCATTTATGTCCACCGTAGCATTTGTAATTACATAATCTTGTAGTTTTAATTTGTTTGCTTCCTCATAAGGACAGATTATTGTATAATTTTTGTTAGCAGCAATATAAAGAGTCTCTTTCCCATAGGGCCAACTTTTAGCCTTATCTAATTTTGTAACGTCTATCGTTTCAAACTCGTCCCACTTATCAAGTGTGCCAATAGTCGTGCCGTCTCCGAAGAAATAATAGTTCATTTCTTCATCTGCATACACCACACTATCGGTCGTTAAAGGTGTACTCTTTTCCACTTGCTGCGCTTCCGCAGCCAATCCGAGCATCGCCAACAACGACACAAGGAGCAATTTGATTATTTTCATAATGTCTTATGGCGGCCTACAAATCCCCCGACTCGGCCCTTTTCTAAATGGTGATTAAATACAAGAAAAGCGTAGGGACTTGTCCTTACTCATCTTGCTTCTGGTATCGCCAAACACCACATCTGAAATGAATAAGAAAATAGCAACCCCACGCCAATATGTAATTGCTATGCGGCGCGGAGTGCCGTATGCAACGATACATACAGGTGGGCGTTACATACTCTCTATCCTTCAGATTATATGAATTTGGCGAATTCGAAGCAAAGGATAAAGCGTGGAACGCCTTCTTGGCAAGCGGTTTGTCTCGCTTGCGGAGGCAAAGATACTAACTTTTCATTAAACAGCCAAATAAAAAGGTATTTTTCGGCCACAAGATTTTCGGAAGGGAGTAACGGGATGCAATAAGGCCGATTTTTCTCTTCCTAAACAAGAAGCTGTTGCAGTCCTCCCCTGTTAGGACTCCAGTCCTTATAGGATAAAACTCCAGTCCTTACAGGATAAAACTCCAATCCTTATAGGGTAAAACTCCAGTCCTTACAGGGGAGGACTGGCGTGGGAAGGTATCCCGGAATGCCTGCGGCGCTACACGAATTGGGAAAAAATTAGGAAGGAATGCCTGCGGCGCTACATGAATTGGGAATAAATTAGGAAAAAATCTTGGCGCGGGAGCCCTTTGAGGGCTATGCCTGCGGCGCTACATGAATTGGGAAAAAATTAGGAAAAAATTTTGGGAGGCGAAAACATGAAAGAAAACATGGGTTTGCGAGGGATGTTTTTTTGTC
>JAKSLT010000051.1 GCA_024401055.1 Bacteroidaceae bacterium
GCAGAGGGGAGGTATATACCGTTTTCGGCCAGCGTGGAGAGAAGGCTGCCGCCCTGTTCCACGCTGAGGGTGTCCTTGCCGTTGATAGTGATGTTCACCTTGCCGGAGGGCGAGAGATAACTCTTGGCCACCAGCAGGATGACAACGAGCAGCAAGATGATAAGGAGGAATACTACGATACTTGTGATGATAAGTTTCATATTGCTGTCGGGGATTTAGATGTTAAGGCCGCTGAAGCACATAAATGCCATGGCCATAAGTCCTACTGTGATGAAAGTGATGCCGAGACCTTGGAGAGGCTTGGGCACATCGGTGTAAGCCATCTTCTCGCGGATGGCGGCGAGGGCGGTGATAGCCAAGAGCCAGCCGATACCGGAGCCGAGGGCATAGGAAACGGCGTCCCACACGCTGGTGATGGCCTGCGTGTTGGTGTCGGGCATGGTGATGCGCTGCTGCATAAAGAGCGAGGCACCCATGATGGCGCAGTTCACGGCAATCAGGGGCAGGAAGATACCCAGAGCGGCGTAGAGGGAGGGGGAGAAGCGCTCCACCACCATCTCCACGAGTTGCACGATGCCGGCAATCACGGCGATGAAGAGGATGAAGGAGAGGAAACTGAGGTCCACGCCTTCCACGATGGCGTCGGGGCCGAGGACGTAGGTCTGGAGGAGATAGTCAACGGGCACCGTGATGAGAAGCACGAAGGTCACGGCTACGCCGAGGCCCAAGGCTGTCTTCACCGTCTTCGACACGGCCAGATAGGAGCACATGCCAAGGAAGAAGGCGAAGATCATATTGTCCACGAAGATACTGCGGACGAAAAGACTGATGAAATGTTCCATAAAAGTTGAAGGTTTAATGTTGAATGTTTAACGACTTTTGATAAACATTTACGTTATTCTTCTTTACTGATGCCACGGTGTGCCCAGATGACGCAGCCCACGATGATAAGGGCCATGGCGGGCATCGTCATCATGCCGTTGTTCATATAGCCGGCCTCATAGACGCAGTCGGGAACGACCTGGAAGCCCAGCAGCGTACCGTTGCCGAGGAGTTCGCGGAAGAAGGCCACGACGATTAGTATCCAGGCATAGCCCAGACCGTTGCCGATGCCGTCGAGGAAGCTTTCCCACGGCCCGTTCATCATGGCGAAGGCCTCGAGGCGGCCCATCAGGATGCAGTTGGTGATGATAAGGCCCACATACACGCTGAGCTGCACGCTCACGTCGTAGGCGAAGGCTTTCAGTATCTGGCTCACGATGGTCACGAGGGTGGCCACTACGACGAGCTGTACGATGATGCGGATGCGCGAGGGGATGGTGTTGCGCAGCAGCGAGATGATGACGTTGCTGAAGGCGGTTATGACCGTCACGCTGAGGCCCATTACGATGGCGGGCTCCAGCTGGCTCGTCACGGCCAGGGCGGAACAGATGCCCAGCACCTGCACCACCACGGGGTTGTTCTGCCAGAGCGGGGCGCCCAGGGCCTCTTTATTCTGTTGGTTGAGTAAACTCATATTTGTTGACAGTTGTATTTGATAGTTGATTTTTGATTATGAGATAATAGGATAAAAGATTATTGGTTTGTCTTGCCCGTCATATCGTCGGCGAGAACAATCTCATAATCTCATATCTCATAATCTTATAGTCTCATTTCAGCGAGCGGAAGTATTCAGCGTAGGGCTGCAGTCCGTCCTTCAGCATGGCGGCCACACCGTTAGTGGTGAGCGTGGCGCCTGTGATGCCGTCAATCTGGTATTCGGCGTGCTCCACCTTGCCGCTCTTCACGGCGGTGAGGGCGATGTCGGTGCCGGCGGTGTCGGCAAAGAGCTGCTTGTCGTTGAAGAGTTCCTGGAACTTCGTCTCGGCGATGAGTGCGCCGAGGCCTGCCGTCTCGCTCTCGTGGCTGAAGTAGGCGCCATAGACGCTCTCTCCGTCAGCATTCACGGCGATGTAGCCCCAGAGGCCACCCCAGAGGCCGCGACCCTTCACGGGTACGACGTACTTCACGTTGGCGGAGTCCAAGTGGCAGGTGAACAGCGGCAGGTCGGTGCCGGGCAGCGTGCCTTCCTCCACTATCTTCTCGTAGGCGGGAGTGATTTCGCTCTTGTCCATGCCGCGCATTCTCAGGGAGGCGAGCACCTGGCTCTGGCGGTCGATTTCCACGTTGGCCTCCTGCTTATGCTTCAGCAAGATGCTGACGCCGGCCAGGAGGAATGCCACGATAATGACCATTATCGAAGCATAGAGTATCGTGTATGCGTTGCTGTTCTTATCGAGTTTCTTGCTTTCCTTGTCTTCAGCGCCTTCTTCTGCCACCTCCTTTATGTTGGAGGCGCTGGCTCCGCAGATAGGGCACTTCTCGGGCATGGCGTCAGCCTCAAAGGTCTGTCCGCACACGTTGCAAATAAATTTCTTTGCCATATCTTTATTGTTTTTTAGCGCGCTTGGCACGGCGGTTAATGTTGCTGTTGACGAAGCAATAGTCAATCAGCGGAGCGAACATGTTCATGAAGAGTATGGCGAGCATCATGCCTTCGGGGTAGCCGGGGTTGAGCACGCGGATGGTGATGGCGAGGGCGCCGATGAGGAAGCCGTAGATGAACTTGCCCTTCTCGGTGCGGCAGCTCGTCACGGGGTCGGTAGCCATAAACACGGCGCCGAAGCAGAAGCCGCCGAGGATGAGGTGCTCATACCAGGGGAGCATGGCCACGGCGTTGTCGGCGCTGCCGGCGTAGTTGAAGAGCATGGCTACGAGGCCGCCGCCTACGAAGACGCTCACCATCGTCCTCCAGCTGGCAATGCCGGCCCAGAGCAGGATGAAGGCGCCGATGGCGATGGCGATAACGCTGGTCTCGCCGATGCTTCCCGGCATAAGGCCGGTGAACATGCTGGTCATGTCGGTCGTGATACTCTGTCCGGCGGCCAGCTCGCCCAGAGGCGTGGCGCAGGTGAAGGTATCGGCCACCTGATGGCCCAGTCCCAGGAACTGGTCCTTGGCCACCCATACGGCGTCGCCGCTCATCTTCGTGGGATAGGCGAAGAAGAGGAAGGCGCGGGCGATGAGGGCGGGGTTGAAGATGTTCATACCCGTGCCGCCGAAGATTTCCTTGGCGAAGATAACGCTGAAGGCCACGGCCACGGCCAGCATCCACAGCGGAGTGCCCACGGGCACGATCATCGGGATGAGCATACCCGTCACGAGGTAGCCCTCCTGAATTTCTTCGTGCTTCCATTGGGCCACGATGAACTCTATGCCGAGGCCCACCACGTAGCTCACGATGATTTTCGGCAGCATCACGGCCAAGCCGAAGAGGAACATGCTCCAGCACGTAGTCGTTGCCAGTGCGCCGGCGGCCAATGCGTTCTGATAACCTATGTTATACATTCCCACGAGCAGGGCAGGCATCAGGGCGATGACCACCATGCTCATTATGCGCTTCGAGTCGATGCAGTCGTGCACGCTCACGCCGTTCTTGCTCGTTGTGTTGGGCACGAGGGCGAAAGTCTCAAAGCCGTCGAACACAGAGCGGAAAGCGCTCAACTTGCCCTCCGTGAAGGTGGGGCGAAGTGTGTCAAAAAGTTTCTTAAGCATATCTTAGGCGTTCTCCTTTCTGAGGGTGTCGAGGCCCTCGCGTACGATTCGTTGAAGTTCCAGTTTGCTGCTGCATACGAACTCTGCCACGGCAAAGTCCTCGGGAGCCACCTCGTAGATGCCCAGGGCTTCCTGACGGTCTATGTCGCCCGTGATGATAGCCTTGATGAGGTAGGAGGGATAGATGTCCATGGGGAACACTTTCTCGTATTCAGCGCTCATAATCATGTGGCGCTCGCCGCCCTTGATGCGGCAGTCCAGGTTGTAGGCCTTCTTCGGCTGCAGCCAGCTGAAGTAGCTGCGGCTCGTGCTGAACTGGTTCAGGCGGGGCAGTATCCAGCCAAAGGCTTCATCCACGTCGCCGCCGTCGGGCAGCACGCAGAGCTCCGTGCTGTGGGCACCGAGGAAACCTTCCTCCGTGTCCTGATGGCCCACGAAGGGATTGCCGTTGATGATGCGCTGCCTGTGGCCGGCTTCTTCCAGCTGGCCGTTCAGGATGTCGGCAATCTTGGTGCCCACGCTCACTTCCATGTAGCGCGGTTCCTTCACCTCGGCGCCGGCCAGGGCGATGCGGCGCGTCATATCGACCTTGCCCGTGCGCAGCAGGCGACCGATGAAGATTACCTCCTCGGGAGCCATCGTCCACACCACTTCGCCCTTGTTCACCGGGTCGATGTGGTTAATCTGCACGCCTACGTTGCCGGCGGGGTTCGGGCCGTCGAAGATGCGCACGTCAGCCTCTTTCACGGGAAGGATACCCGTGTTCACCTGTTCGGGGCAGATGCCCAGATAGAGCTTGGCTATGCGGGCCAGGCCGCGCAGACCGTTCTTGAAGTCCTCTTCCTGGCCTTCCACCACGTAGCTGAAGTCGGCAGCGAGCGGCATCTTGCTGAAGGCGCTCACGAAGATGGCCTTCGGCGTGTCCTCGGGGCATGCCACCACGTCATACGGACGCTGGCGCAGCATTCCGAACATGCCGCTCTCCAGGAGCAGGCCCGTCATCTCTTCGGCCGAGAACTTCTCCCAGCCATCCACTTGAAATTCCTTGTAGGCCTGCCGCGTGTCGGGCTGGATGCGGATGCTCATCACCTTACGGCGTTCGCCGCGCTCCACCATTGTCACTTTTCCGCTCACGGGGCTTACGAACTTGATGCGTCCCGTGGCCTTGTCGGCGAAGAGGGGCGTGCCGCAGAGCACGCTCTCGCCTTCCTTCACCAGTACGCGGGGCACCACGCCGTGGAAGTCGTCGGGCACGAGTGCCACTTCCGTGCGGAACAGCAGGCTGTCAAGGGTAGGGGCCGCCTTACCCTCCAGCTGGAGGTCGAGACCCTTCTTGATCTTGTAGCTTTGTTTCATTGTTTTTATATATGGTTTGGTGTTTTCGTCTTTTCTTTCTCAGTCTATCCTCACGCAGAGAATTTCTGATAGAAATTTCTTTTAATTTCTTTTAATTTCTTTCAGTTAAGCAAGGCACCGGGCCTTGCGTCCGCAATTTGGCGCGGCATTATTCAAAAGATGCGCGGCATTTTCGCCAAGCATCTCGGTGCATGTCGGCCCGCAGCGCGCAGTGCTGCGTAGGTCGGGGCACCGTTTTAGAAGATGCGCGGCAAAGTTAACATTTTTTTGCGAAATGAGCAAATTCTTTCCTTCTTTTTTCGCGTAGGGGTGCGTCGCGCGTAAGAAAAAAGAGATGTGATGCCAGATGCGTTTAGCGAAAGCACCGTGCGCGAGGGCGCGACCGCCAATTCCGCACGCGGAACGGCGAAGATTTTCCGCCTCATCCTGAAAGCCGAAATCCCTCTCCTTTTTTAGCTCTTCGAAATAAGGAGTGTCACCTTCGCTTACTATATGGTTGCCGTCTCTTCCTGTCTCCCGCAAAGGCGCAGAGCGCGCAAAGTTTTCTTCGCGGGCTGACCTCCGGGAACGCGCGGGCTCATTTTCATTCGCGGCAAAGACGCAGAGAATATTTACGGAAAAAAGGGCATGCATCCGCAGGCCTTTGCGAGCTCTGCCGGGAGTGCTCCAAGCCCCTGCGGGCTCTAGCTTCAAACGTGCCGTGAACCTTTGCGAGCTCTGCGCCTCTGCGGGAGGATTGTCATTCTATCTGTAAAATGAACCTGTTTTTTGTCAAAATTTTTTACAAAATAAGTGCTCGCTCCGTGGCGTATTCGCGAGCGCACTCGCCGCCGCACCGCTACAGCTCATTCTCGCGGGAGTTTGTAAATGTCAGATAATCCGACAATTGGCTGGCTTACTGGAAAATACATGCCCATTGCGGCGATTTTCTTCCCTTTCGCTCCCCACTACTTCCCATTTAATTTCAATTAGTCCCCTTTTAATTCGAAATAGTCCTCTTTTAATTCGAAAAAGTTCCCATTTAATTTGAATTAGTTCCCATTTAATTTGTCTTTGTCCTCTAAAAATCGGACTTTTTTATCTCTTTCCGCCGCGGGAAAGGACAAAATGGCAAATTAAAAGGGAACTAGGAACGCCAGCTTCGGCGAAAAAAAATTTTACAAGACAATTTTATCGTGCGGAAACGTCATCCGTCGCGATTTTAACTTTTTTTAAGCCTGTTTTTTCTGCAAGAATTTTGTCAAAATTTTTTACAGTTTCGGGGATGGGAATAAATGCCTGCGGCGCTACAGGAATTAGGAATAAATTTATCAAAAATTTTTATTATTGTTCGGTAAAAACAAGGGAAATCTTCGGCAACGCTTGAAAAAGCAAGAGGGCTAACGTATGCCCCGAAGGGGGTATGCAATCCAGACAGGGGCAAGGCCCCTGTTGATTGGAGTAGCACAATTTCCGCCCCAGCGGGGCACAACATCAACTGGCTATTGCTGTTGTGCCCCGCTGGGGCGGGGGTCGCTGAAACTTTTATTAAATCTTCCGTTAGTGCTTCAGCACTTTCTTCCTCTGCTGGATGAAGATTCCGCGGGCGTCGTCGGGGCCGCGCCTGCCTTGCAGGTCGAAGAGACCCTCTGAATCTTCCTTGAAAGGAGACTTCGGCTTGCCGTCGGCCGTCATGGTGTTCAGGCCTTCGGGCACGGGGAGCGTGAAGCTGTGGCCTTCGGCCCAGAGGGGCTGCCACGGCTGGCGCAGGAGGAGGGTATAAGTCTGGCCCGGGGTGAGGCCGCGGAAGTCTGTCTCGATTGTCTCGCTGGCGGCGGCGGGGGTGTAGAGGTAGACGTAGTGGCGCGTGTCGCCGTCGGCGGGAGAGGGGATGCCGGTGCCGGGGAAGAGGCAGAAGACGAGGGAGGCGCCCGCATCGGCGGTGGGGGAGGTGTTGCTCACGTCGAGGGCGATGTGGGCGGAGGTGCCCTCCGCGGTGATGCGCGGGGCGGAGAAATGGAGGGGAGCGGCGGGTTCGGCGGGGCGTACGGTGACGGTGCGCTGCCAGAGGATGGTGCTGTCGTCGGGACTGATGCGGAGGGTGCGCTCTCCGGCCTCGGAGAAGAGCACGGGGAGGGTGAGGCGGCGCGATTCGCCGGGCGCGAGCGTGGCACCGAGGAGACAGCCGTAGTCGGCGAGCTCGAAGATGGAGTCGGTGCGCTGGGGCTCGTTGCTGATGAGTTCGAAGGGCGTGGTGAGGGACTGCGCGGCGGTGTTGGTGAGGGTAAACGTCACGGGAACGTAACGCCCGGCGGTGAGACCCTGCGCGGGAAGTGCCACATCAACTTGTATTTCCGTGCCGGTGCGGGCGAGCGTGTCGGTCAGGAGCGGGTTGGCGACGCTGTCGGGGTGGAGGAGGAGCATCTCCTGATTGCAGAAGAACCCCTCGGGAATATCGGCCGCGCGGCGGTCGGTGGCGGGATTGGCGAAGAAGAGCTCGTCGAGGGCGTACCAGTTTTCGTCGTAGTGTCCGCCGTAGCCCCAGTTGACGTGGTAGAGACCGTCGTCGCGGATGCCGTCGATGACGAAGGCATGGCCGTTGATGTGGCAGGTGTAGCCGGCGTAGAGTACGGGGCGGCCGGCCAGAAGTTCCTGGAGGATGATGGCGCGCCACGTGTCGGGGGAATATTTGTAGCTGTCGAGGTGGTGGACGTAGCGGTAGCCGAAGACGTTGCGCAGGGGGGTGACCAGACGCGAGATGCTGGCGCCGGACGATGACGGGCCGTAGTTCATGTGGCAAGCCACGCCGAGCCAGTAGCCGAGAAGGGCCTTGGCCTCGTCATCGGTCTCGGAGGGCTGGAGCGAAAGGCCGGGCGGGACGTCGGGGATGACGTAGTGGTCGGTAGTCCACCCGTGGAGCGTGTCGGCGAGGGTGACGGGGCGGGCGTAGTAGGTCATGATGGTCTCGCAGGAGGTGGCCACGCACCCCACGTCGCAGGGCGTCTCACGCCCGTCGTAGTGGGGACAATACTTGTTGAAGGGCGCCTGCTGATGCCGCCAGATGTCGCCCAAAATAGGAGCGACCGACTGGGCATAAGAGGAAAAGAATATGAACCAAAGCAATACAACAGCCTCGCCCCGTCGCCACGGCCCCTCTCCGTCGCGGCTGCCTACGGCACCGCGCCACCCCTCCCCCTGCAGGGAGGGGAAGATACCCCTAAAGGTGGAGAACAATAGAGATTTTAGGGAACGAAGGAATGAAGAGAGAATGGTCATATATATATGAAAGCGGTGTAGCAGATTATGAATGGTGATGTCCTTTAGTAGTATTTTCCCCTCCCTATCCGGGGAGGGGTGGCGCGGCACGAAGTGGCCGCGACGGGGTGAGGCTGTTGGGCTTTTATTTCAGTTTATCCGTTTCTTCTACCACTTTCTCGGCCAGTGCGCGGAAGGCAAGGCCCGTGGCCGTCTCGGCCAGCACGGCGGGACGGCCGCCGTCACCGCTTTCGCAGATGCTCTGCACGAGTGGAATCTGCGCCAGGAGGGGCACGTTCATCTCTTCTGCCAGACGCTTTGTGCCCTCGCGGCCGAAGATGTAATAGCGGTGGTCGGGGAGTTCGGCGGGGGTGAACCACGCCATGTTCTCCACGAGGCCGAGGATGGGCACCTGCACCTTCTCGTTTTGGTACATGTCAATGCCCTTACGGGCGTCAGCCAGAGCTACTTGCTGCGGCGTGCTTACTATCACGGCGCCGGTGATGGAGAGCAGTTGGAGGAGGGAGAGATGGATGTCGGACGTGCCGGGAGGCGTGTCGAGGATGAGGTAGTCGAGGGCGCCCCATTTCGTGTCGGCGATGAGTTGTTTGAGGGCGTTGCAGGCCATGCCGCCGCGCCATAGCGTAGCCGTCTCGGGCTTGACGAAGAAACCGATGGAGAGAATCTTCACGCCGAACTTCTCGGCGGGGATGAGGAGTTGGCGGCCCTCCACCTGCTCGGCAAAGATGTCGATGTGTTCCATCTCAAACATCTTGGGCATGGAGGGGCCGAAGATGTCTGTGTCGAGAAGGCCCACGGCGTATCCCATCTGGGCGAGGCCCACGGCGAGGTTGGCGGCCACGGTGCTCTTGCCCACGCCGCCTTTGCCGCTGCTCACGGCAATGATGTTCTTCACCTCGGGCAGCATCTTGCCGGGCTCGGGGCGGCGGGCGGCGGCGTATTTCGTGTGGACGGTCACCTCCACGGCCTTGTCAACGTAGGTGTGTATAGCGGCCTCGGCGGCCTTTACGACAGACTTCTGGAAGGGGTCGGTGTCCTGTGGGAAGATAAGGCTGAAGGAAACGGTCATGCCGTCAATGCGGAGGTCGTCCTCCAGCATCTCGGCCTCGATGAGGTTCTTGCCGGAACCGGGGTAGCGCACGGTGGCAAGAGCGTCGGTAATAAGTTTGGGGTAAAGAGTCATGTGTGTTAGTTGACAGTTGATAGTTGACAGGTATTTAGCACTTTGCCTCGCCGTTGAGGCCTTGGGCCAGCGAGGGGTCAAGCTGCATGGCCCGCCGGGCGTCGGCCAGGGCACCGTCGGGATTGTGGGCGCGGCGCTTCATTTCGCCGCGCTCCATGAGGAGCTGGGCCAGGAGAGGCTTCGTGGTGTCGTTCAACGAAGCTTCAAGAGCCGCGATGGCCGTATTGAGTTCAGCGTAGGTCATGAGGTTTTCTTGCTGGCGTGGAGAATAAGCAAAACGGAGGAGAGAACGAGTAGGATGCCTATGCTTATGGTGAGCGTCAGGCTCTCGCCCATAAACAGCAAGCCCACAATGACAGCGGTGAGAGGTTCAAGGGCTCCCAGCATACTGGCGATGGTGCTGCCGATAAGGCGCGTGGAAATAACGATGAGGAGGTTGACAATGGCCGTGCATACGATGCCGAGAACGAAGATATATTCCCACTGGAAGGGAGTGGTGAGGGGTTGCAGGTCATTGGTGCGCAGACCTTCTCCGGCAAAGAGGAGGGAACCGATGAAGATGATGTAGAATGTGAGTTTGGTGCCGTCCATGCGGCTCACGCGGCTGTGGTTGAGGCGCACGATGTAGAGGGCGAAGCAGATGGCAGAAAGAAGCTCGAACACGATGCCGAGTATTTTGACACTTACATCGCCGGTGGGCCACGAGAGCAGTGCGACGCCGCTCACGGCCATGAACAGGGCGACAAGGGTGGGGCGGCTACAGCGCTCTTTGTAGAAAATCATCATAATGAGCGCCGTGAATACGGGATAGAGGAAATGGATGGTGGAGGCAATGCCGGTGGGGAGCAGGGGCGGGTAGCCTTCTATTTGGAAGAGCGCGGCACCGTCGGAAAAACCGGCCAACACGATGAGAGTGATGAGCTCGGGGAGGGAGATGCGGAAGGATATGCGCTTCCACAGCATAATCAGAGCCAAGGGGAGCGAGCCCAGAAGATTTCGGTAGAAAAGGATGCTGAGGTTGCTGAGATGGTTTACCCCTTCCGCTTGAAGCGGAACGGAGAAAAAGGGCATCAGACCATAAAGGATGGACGTGACGAGTGCGAGCGTGACGCCTTTTTGAATTCTGGTCATGGGAGATTGAGGTTAATGATGTGCCCGTCGGGGGTGATGCCGCGGAGGGAAAAGATTAGTTCAGTGTCAGGCCGGGCCCCGTTGAAGAACACCACGCTGGCCTTGCCCTCTTTGTCGGTGGTGAGGGCGGGTGCCCAATAAAGCGTGCGGCGAAAGTCTTCGGGGTCATTGGGAATGAGGCCGTTGTATGACGGTGCGGGGTAGGAGCGGGGAACCTGGAAGCCGCTGATGACGCGCTTGTCCACGCCTTTCTTGCTGCGGTAGAGATAGTGGTTGGGGCGCGTATATATAAATATGGCGTCGTCGATATGTTCGCCGCCGGCCAAGCGCATGGCGTCTATTTGCGTGCGTTCTTCGGAGGAAAGGAACTTACTCCAATTCTGGAAATGCTCCATCACGACGACGCTCTTTACCTCGTCGGCCCAATAGCCGTCCTGCAGGTTGATGAGGGAGGTCTTCATTGCCGAGGAACTGCCGCCGGGAGCCGTGCTCAACAGTTCGTTGTCGATGAAGGTGTAGGCTTTGCGGCCTTTGTAGTAGAATTGCAGGCCGTCGGACTCGTCTGTGACCAGCGCGGTGTCGTCGCGATGGCGGGTGTAGTACTCAAAGTCCTTGTCGATGGCGGGGAGGAAGTACTGAATGAGGTCATTGCCACCGCCGTTGTCGCGCCAGCGTTCCAGTTCTTGGATGACGTTGACGTATTTGTCGGCGTAGTGCATGCCTCTGCGCTCTCCGCCGCGGAAGGAAAAGCGGTCTCCTTTCAGTCCGGCGTATTTGCCTTTGCCCTTCACGGTGGCTTCCGCCAGAGCGATGGTGCCGGGGATGCGGGGGATGGTGTCTTCCCATTGGAAGAGCTGCGGGGCGTTCAGGACTTCGTTCTGGCGCAGGGAGGAGTGGCGCTGGAAGTCAAGGTCGGTGGCTTTCCACTCCCGTTGCGGCACGTCCATCCAGCGGTTGAGGGCCACGCGGCTCCACTTGCGGCTGCCCTCGTCGTCCTTCACGGAGAAGGAGGCAATCCACTCGCCGGCGAAGTCCTCGTTCGACTCGAAGGCAAAGCGCCCTTCCTTGTCGGTGCGGGCCTCGCCGTACATGCTGGAGCCGGAGAGCGAATACATGTTTACGAAGAGGTTGAGGTGGGGCAGAGGCGTGCGCTTGTCGTTGTCGCGAAATACCTGCCCGTTGAGCAAGAGCTTTTCCTCAATGGGTTGCAGGAGCGTGAAATCCTCGGCGCGTGTCATCACGCTGAACTTGTTTGACGAACCGCCGTGGTCGGACATGAGCAGGGAGTCGAGGTCGGCATTGCGCGGACAGAGAAACTGGCCTTCCTTGTCGCATACCGCCATGCTGAACTGCACGCCGGAGGCGGGTTTGCCGTCTGCCGTGCTCACCTCCACCTCTATGGCCACGGGGTCGAAGGGCTGGTAGGCGGCCTTGTTCTGGCGGAGGGTGACGTGAAGGTTGCGGTCTATCACCGGTGCCTTCCACAGCCAAGTCTCGCCCAGCGTATTGCCCGTGGTCGTCATTAGGTCGCAGCGGTTCCAGCCTTCGTGCAGCACGGCATCGTCAATTTCCAACTGCACGATGCCGGCATCGCCGCCGATGGTGAGCGTGTCAATGTAGCACGGACGTTCGCGGCAGGTGACTACCAGTGCGCAGAGTTGCTTGACATCTATGCCGTCTCCTGCCGTGAGGAGGTGACTTCCGTTGAGGTTCTCGTTTCGCAGGGCTCCTGCGGAAAAGGGTACGGCGGGCCGGTTCTCTTGCTTCTTCTTTTGCAGGTCGGGCAGGTCAATGCCCAGTTCCTTGTCAAATACCGGCACCACTTGCGAGAAGAGAGCGTCGGGCCCCCAGTTGAGCATTTCGCGGGTATAGGCTCGCAGTTCGTAGAAACCGTTGTGAATGGGGTCTTCGAGGTCAATGTAGCCGTTGGCTTGTCCGAGGGAGTCGATGCGCAGTATCTGTCGCTCCATCGTCTGGCCTTCGGTGTTGAGGAGCTCCACGTAGAGTACGCGGCTCACGGGCTGCGGCTTTAGCGTGGAGGCTCTCACGACGAAGGCCTTTATCCACATCGTCTCGCCTTCCACGTACGCTTGCTGGTCGGTGTGGAGTACCACCTTCTCGCGTGGATATTCGTTGTCGAAGTCCGTCACGCCGTTCAGCCACTTCTGCAACAACTGCATGTCGCTCTGCGCCATGCTGGCGAGGGCGAGGAGAAACATTGTGAAGAGTAGGGTGAGGCGTTTCATGGCTGGGTGCAAAGGGCGGTGTCAAGGTTAGGTGTCCCGCAGGAAGTCGAGGGCTTCGTTGAGGAGATGGCGCGTCACCTTCTGGTTAATGAGCGGCTTGCCGACGTCGGCGAGGAGGGTGAAGTTGATGTCGTCGCCGCAGTTCTTCTTATCGTGCTGCATCAGGGCGTAGAGGGTGTCGTAGTCGTTGCAGCCTATGTCGGGGCGACCGTAGTATTCGCGTATGAAATGCGCCGTCTGGTGCAGGGCTTCGGTGGGGAAGCCTGTCAGTGCGGCCGAGAGGTACAGTTCGGCAATGAGGCCGTAAGCCACAGCGTAGCCGTGGAGTAGGGGAGCGCGCTTCAGGGCGAGGCTCTCCAGTGCGTGGCCTACGGTATGGCCGAGGTTGAGGGCCTTGCGCAGACCTCGTTCGCAGGGGTCTTCCATGACGATGCGTTGCTTCACCTCAATGCTCTGCCTCACCATCTCCTGCAAGGCGCCGAGGTCGGGCGCGGCGAGGTCATAGAGCAAGTGTACGGCCCACATCTCATGGCCGGTGAGGAGGGCGTGCTTCAGCATTTCGGCATAGCCGGCGTGGAGGTTGGGCGTGTCGAGTGTAGCAAGGAAAGGCGTGTGGATGACCACCTCGTCGGCTTCGCGGAAGCACCCCACTTCGTTTTTCAGACCGCCGAAGTTGATGCCCGTCTTGCCCCCCACGGCGGCGTCCACCATAGCCAGCAGCGTCGTGGGCACGTTGATGAAGCGCATGCCCCGCTTGAAGGTGGCAGCGGCGAAACCGCCGAGGTCGGTCACCATTCCGCCGCCCAGGTTGATGAGCAGCGAGTGGCGCGTGGCACCGTTCTCTTGCAGGGCTTGCCACACCTGTGAGAGCGTGGCGAGCGTCTTGTTCCCGTCGCCGCATTCCACGCTTATCACGCGAGCCTCCGGCATCCCGAGAAGTGGCAGGCAGAGCCTCTCCGTGTGGGAGTCGCAGAGGACAAACACGCGGTCGGGCTCCATCTTCGCCGTCAGCGTGAGGAGGGTTCCTTGTATGTCTTCAGTGTAAATCACGGGCACTTTCATTCTTCTTACAGGGCCGGTTCGTAGGCTGTGATGGCCTTTCGGTATATGTCGGGCAGGGGCACGCTTTGCTTCGTCTCCATATCCACGCACACCATCACCGTGGTGCACGAGCACATCGTGTGCCCCGTCTTCTTGCTCATGGCCGTTTGTTCCAGAGTGAAACTCTTCGTGCCGAGGTGGCTGACGCGTGTCAGCACCTGAAGGTCGTCGCCGTAGAAAATGGGCTCCACAAACGTCGCGTTGATATTGGCGATGACGGGCAGCACCTTCCCCGTGGCGAAGTCTACGCCCAGCACGTCCTTGATGTAATTCTCCTTGCCCAGGTCGTAGTAGGCGAAGTAGGCGTTGTTGTTGACATGCCCAAGCACGTCAATGTCGTTGATGCGTATTTGTACGGGGGTAATATGTTTGAACTCTTGTTCCATAAAAGAGGGCTTGTAAGTGGTGAAGATGACAAATCGGTGTAAATTCGCTGCAAAGATACAAAAAACTTTGCACTCATACTCATACAAATTGCAAGTTTTTCGTAATTTTAAACAAGTTTTTAATTACTCTCGCTCGGAAATCCTCAAATTTCGCAGCCCCTCATTTGGTATTTCTCTCACTTATTCGTAATTTTGCGCTCTGTATGACAAAAGAAGCGTTGTTACAGGCCCTGCGTGGCGGCGAAAATCTCTCTCGTCGCCAGCAATTCCATTTGGTGGCCCTTCTCAGCACGCCTGCCATGCTGGCCCAGCTCTCCAGCATTGTCATGCAGTACATCGATGCCGCCATGGTGGCCCATCTCGGCGCCAATGCCATGGGCGCCATCGGCCTCGTGTGCAGCACCCTCTGGCTCGCCACCGGCCTTTGCGGAGCGGCGGCCACCGGCTTCTACGTCATGGCCAGCCATAAGGTCGGTGCCCGCCAATACGATGCCGCCCGCCGCGTCATGCTTGTCTCCATTCCCGCCACCTTCTGCTGGAGCGGCATGCTGGCACTCGTGTGCTGCCTCATATCCTCCCGCCTTCCCCATTGGCTCGGCGGCGGTGCCGACATATGTGCCGATGCCACGGCCTATTTCCTCATCTACGTCTCCTTCCTTCCCGTCTGGCAGTTCAACGCATTGGCCAGCGGCATGCTGCGCTCCGCCGGCAACGTTAAGGCCCCCAGCATCCTCAATGCCCTGATGTGCTTCTTCGACGTCCTTTTCAACTACCTCTTTATATTTAAGATGCACATGGGCGTGGTGGGAGCCGCGTGGGGCACGGCCTCCGCCGAAGTGGTCGTGATGATAGGCCTGCTTGTATGCATGTTGAGGCAGAAGGAGTATAGGCTCCCCAAGCCCCCCAGCCCAAGCTCAAGCCCCAGCCTCTCCCCGTCAGGGCTGCCTGCGGCACCCTGCCACCCCTCCCCTGTTAGGGAGGGGGAAGATACTTCTGCGAATGAGGCAGGTGATAATCGCTCTGATGTATTGTCCCCCTCCCTAACAGGGGAGGGGTGGCAGGGTGCCGCAGGCAGCCCTGACGGGGAGAGGCTGTGGCGGATTCTCTACCCGGTTTTCCGCATCGCCACCCCCATGGCCCTTGAGCGCATCTGCCTCGTTGGGGCGCAGATAGCCAGCACCGTCATCGTGGCCCCCCTCGGCACGGTGGCCATCGCCGCCAACGCCCTCGGCATCACTATCGAGGCGCTCTGCTATATGCCCGGCTTCGGCATCGGCGACGCCTCCTCCACCCTCGTAGGCCAGAGCCACGGCGCCGGTCGCCCGGCCCTCGTCTACAGTTTCTCCCGCATCACCCTGTGGCTCGGCGTAGGCGTGATGACGCTGATGGGCGCCATCATGTACGTCGGAGCCCCCGCCCTCGTCGGTCTTATGGGTCCCGAGGCCGACGTCGGCACGCTCTGCGTCAAGGTGCTCCGCATCGAAGCCTTCGCCGAACCCATGTATGGCGCCAGCATCGTAGGCTACTGCATCTTCGTGGCCCTCGGCGACGCCCTCGTCCCGTGCCTGATGAACCTCGCCACCATCTGGGGCATCCGCATCACCCTCGCCGCCGTCCTCGCCCCCGTCATGGGCCTCCCCGGCGTATGGCTCGCCATGGCCATAGAACTCACCGTGCGCGGCCTCATATTCCTTGCCCGCTTACATTATAAAGTTCGTAAAAAATAGGAAAGCGTGGCACAATATTTGTTTTTATCAAGAATTAAAGAATTTTTATCGCTGGCAGGCAATGAATTTTTCTGAATTATGCAGTGCGGGCACTGCCGAATTAAAGTAAGAGGTGCACTGTTGCAGATAGTCCGCATGGAATTCTGCGGCATCGTGCCGCTAATTCAAAAGAATTCAAAACAAAAAGGCTAACGAAGAAAATTCCTAAATTCTTGATAAAAATAAAAAAGCCAGATAGCCCCGTGCCCCCAAAACGATTATCTTATTGTTCACTGTTCACTTTTTCACTCTTCACTTAACCATGACTTCCCAACTCGAACAGCGCGTCCAGAGCGCAGTAGATCATTTCATGCAAGGCTACGGCTGCGGCCAGAGCGTCATTGCCGCCTTCGCTGACCTTTACGGCTACACCTCCCAGCAAGCCTTCCAAATCGGTGCCGGCTTCGGCGGCGGCGTAGGGCGTCTGCGCATGATGTGCGGCGCCGTGAGCGGCCTCGTAGTCCTTGCCGGTATGCACTGCGGCCAGACCGACGGTGCCGACCAGCAGGGCAAGGGCGAGTGCTACAAAGTCGTGCAAGACCTCCTCCATCGTTTCGAGGAGCAGAACGGCTCCGTCATCTGTGCCGAACTCCTTGGCCTCAAGGGCCCTGTAGCCCGCGGCAACTACCGGCCCTCGCCCCGCACGGCCGAATACTACAAGCGCCGTCCCTGTGCCGCCAAGGTAGAGAGCGCCGCCCGCATCTTCGCCGAATATCTGAGCGAAGAAGAAAAGTAAAAATCCCCTCCTTATGTCAAAATCCTCCGTATTCTTCACGCTGCTTGCTCTCCTTCTGCTCACCGCTTCATGCAGAAGGACGGCATCTTCCCCTGCGTCGTCCTCCCGCCTTGAAGGCATGTGGATTCTCACGGGGGAGGAGAGCAGAGATGGCGAGCCCCTCAGCCGTAAAGAAAGCTATACCACCGGTTCCCATAGCATGCTCAAAGCCTATGAGCCCGATGGTATGTGCTACAAGTTTATACGCCACACCGAGAGCCATCGCGATACCTATCTGCCCACAACCAAAGAATCCTATACGCTTCAAATCTCGGCCACCGACACGCTCTATGCCGAGGGAAAGGCCTCCATCCGCCTCTGCTCCCTCAACGATTCCGTTATGGTCATCGAGTGGGAAGGGGCCTTGCAGACATGGCGGCGGCTTGCGGACTTCCCCCAAAGCCAGCGCCTCGAACTGGAAGCTGTGGCCCGCGACCTCATGGGCGCCAGCCGCAGCATGCACGAAGAGTATTACATCGGCCACTTCATCCATGCGCGCCACCAACTCTCCTGGCTCACGCATCTGCTCATCGCCTTGGGAGCCGTTCTGCTGGTGGGCAGTGTCTTGCTGCTGCATTTCTTCCGCCGCAAGCGCCAGTTGGAGTGCGCCTTGGCGGATTTGCAGAAGGAAATCAGCGAGCGCCCCACGGTCATCACCCAGGCCACCGAGGC
>JAKSLT010000052.1 GCA_024401055.1 Bacteroidaceae bacterium
CCGCGCGCTTGGGACAACTAAATGCGGGAGTAGGAACAAACAGGCCGCAAACGGGTGTGTAAGCGAAAGAAAATCAGTGGTTTCCACAACTCTTGCGTGGCGGCGATATTCGCGGCCGGAAATTTTGGCGCGCCGAATATCGTCAGGAATTGCCACTTTGGAGGGTCGAAACTGTAAAAAATTTTGACAAAAAAGGGGACGGCCCCGGTGTTTCAGAATGCCGTCCGCAGAAGGTCGTGCACGCCGGCTTCGTCGTCGGGGTGGAACCAGTGTATGGAGGGGTCGCGCCGGAACCACGTGAGCTGCTTCTTGGCATAGACGCGGGTGTTCTTCTGCATGCGGGCGAGGGCGAAGGGGAGCGTCCAGGTGCCGTCGAGATGTTGGAACATCTCTTTGTAGCCCACGGTGTTGAGGCTGTTGAGGTGGCGCCAGGGCATTACGCGGCGGCACTCGTCGAGGAGGCCGTCGCGGAGCATCTGCTCTGCGCGCCGGTTGATGCGGGAGAAGAGTTCCTCGCGCGGACGGTCGAGGCCTATCTTGACGACGCGCACGCCGAGGGCGGCGAGGCCGGGGTTGAGGCGGGAGGTGCCGCGGCCGGTGAGGAAGGTGCTGAAGGGGCGGCCGCTCTGGTAATAGACTTCGAGGGCATGGACTACGCGCTTGACGTTGCGCAGGTCGCACTGGGCGTAGTAGTCGGGGTCTATGAGGCGCAGCTCGGCGAGGAGGGCTTCGGGGCCTTCGTCGGCGAGACGGCGGTGGAGGTGGTCGCGCACCTCGGGGGAGACGGTGGGGATGTCGTCAATGCCGTGGCAGAGGGCGTCGAGGTACATCATGGAACCGCCGGCGGCTATCATCACGCGGCGTTCGCGGTACTCGCGCTGCAACACGCCGAGGGCGTCGGCCTGGAACTGGGCGGCGCTGTAGTAGTCGCCGAGGCCGAGGGTGCCGACGAAATAGTGCTTCACGCGGGCCTGTTCCTCAGCCGTGGGGGCGGCGGTGCCGATGGGGAGGTCGCGGTAGAGCTGGCGGCTGTCGGCATTGATGATGGGACAGCCGTAGTGCTCGGCAAAACGGAGGGAGAGGGCGGTTTTGCCGATGGAGGTGGGGCCTAATAAAACTAATAAAAGCCTCTCCCCGTCGCGGCTGCCTACGGCACCGCGACACCCCTCCCCGGTGTGGGAGGGGGAGGATACTTCTGTAAGATGGAAGGTAGAGGGAGGCATAAGTACGGTGAGATTATTCGTTGGAGAGAAGCTTGCGGCCGGATTGGACGTAGAGGGGGAAATGGGCGTTGGAGGGAAGGGGAATACCGGTGAGGGTGTAAGCTGAGCGGGAATGGGAGGTGGGTGAGAGGGGCTGGGCGATGCCGGCGGGGACGGCCTGGGAGAGGTCGGCGCCGAAGATAAGGAGGGTGCCGTCGGTGAGTTCCAGGGTGCCTTTCACCTTCTTGGCGGTGAAGGCGGCGGGAACGGGGATGGTGAGGGTGCCGCTGACGGTCTCGGAAGCGGTAATCTTGCCGTCGTTGTCGAAATCTACGCTGAGGGCCTTGACCTCCCCGGCGGGGAAGGCGATGGGAAAGGTGAGGGATGAGCCCGCGGCGGCCACGGTGAAGCTGTTGCGCATGTTGTTCTCCACGCCGCGGAAGGCGTAGGCCGTGGAGGCGGCGCTCTTGGCGACGGGTACGACGTAGCGGGCGAGCACCTCGGCGGCCACGGAGTACGTGTCGCCCTCGGGAGCGGCAGAATAATATGTGCGCGGGGCCTTCATCTTCGTGCCCTTGGCATCGGCGCCCCATTCGCCCTGCAACTCATGGGCCCAGTTCCACTCGCTGTAGAACCAGCCGGCGGAGGGCGTGGAGAGCTTGCCTTCGGCGTGGTTGAAGTAGTAGTCCCAGCGGGGATAATAGTAATCGGAGAGCATGCCCTGCCACTGGCGGTAGGAATAGTCGCGCAGTCCCCACTCGCAGGGGCCGCGGTCGCCCCACGTGGTGATGAGCGTGCGGGCGTTGTTGAGCTCATACCAGTCGGGGGTGGCGGTGGTGGCGCCCTCCACCTCGAGAGCGGCCTTGCGGGCCGTCTCCGTCCAGTTGCCGAGGCGGAAGAGGCGGTTGGTGCCGAGGAGGCGGTCGGTGTCGAGGAGCATGCGGAGGAAGAGGTCCTTGCGGGCACGGAAGAGGTCGGACTTGAGGTCGGCGCTGGCGGACTTTATGGCGGCGAGGAGGGTCTGGGAATAGTCGCTGAGGAGCTGGCGCACCACGTCCGTCAGGTCGTAGCTCATGTTGAGGGCACCCGTGGAGCCGCCCGTGCCGATGGCGGCGGCGGCCTTCATCATATCGAAGGCGGCAGCCGTGAATTTCTGCTGGTTGTAGAACACTTTGCTGCTGCCCCAGGTACTTACGGCATTCATCTGGAGGGCGGGCCGTCCGCACATCACGGCCTCGTGGGGGCCCTGCACGCCTGCCGTCTCATTGAGGGCGGTGGTGCGGAGGGCATCCCACGCGCGGGCGGCGTCCTCGTTCTCCTGGCCGTAGCGGGCCAGGGCATAGTCGGCCACCCACTGCGCCACGTCGGGCTGGTCGGCGCGCCAGGGGAGTTCGAAGAGGAGGTCGTACACGACGGGCACGCTCTCTATGGCCTCGGGCGCCGCGCCTATCCCGCGCACGCCCGCGTATTTCTTTTTATAGGTGTAATAACCCTTCGCCACGGTGGCGAGGCGGCCCATCATGCCGGTGCGGCCGCCGAAGTTGGGGATGGTGCAGTAGATAGCCTCCTGCGGAGCGTAGCCGCGGTAGGCGTCGAAGCAGGGATTGCCGTCGCTGAAGAGGTCGAGCACGATAAGGCGGCCGGCCGGCACGGCGGTGAGCGACTTGGCCTGATAGCCGGCCCACTGCCACTGCTGGATGACCCACTTGCTCTCGTCGCCGCAACTCTCCTGCATGGCATCGAAGATGGCGCGATAGCCCTCGGCGTACTTACCGCTGCTTATGGCGCCGCCCTCGTGGAAGGGGTCCATGGAGTAGTAGCGGCTGGAGCCCATGACGGCGTGCAACGCCTCGTAATAGCGGGCGGCCACCTCGGGAAACTTGTCCGTTGAGGGGTCCATGATGTAGGGGCGGAGGAAAGAGCCACCCCAGTTGCCCTGGCTCTCGCTGGCGTAGGCGGGGTTCTTCTTCGTGAAGTCGCTGGGCACGATGGCGGCGAAGCCGGGGAGGACAGGCTGCATGCCGAACTCGCGCTCGCGGTCGGCAATCTGCCGGCCGAGGCGGGCCTGGCGGGCAAACCACGCGCTGTCGGTGGTGCCGCCCCAGCCCTCGAGGTTGTTCATGCCCCACCAGGCCGTAAACGCGGGGCCGGCGGCGAAGGCTTTGGCCTCGTCGTCGGTGTAGCCATACTGGAGCAGCACGCGGCGCCACACCTCCTCGAGGCCCACAATCTGCAAGGGCATGTTGATGCCGTGGAGGGCCATCCAGTCTATCTCCTGCTGCCAGCGCTCCCACGTCCAGGTGGTCATGGAATAGCCGAAGGTGCAATAGTTGAGGTAATAGCGGTAGTCGGCGGAGCAGGCGTGCGTCTCCTCGCTCTCCGGCAGGGGGAGAGAGGCGTGGACGAGGTCGGCGGTGAGCTGGTTCCAGCTGATGTTGATGTGGGCGCAGTGGTTGAGATACCAGTTCAGGCCCGTCGTCACGGCAAGGACGCTGCTGCCTTTCACGCAGGGCTTGCCGTCGGCGGAGGTAACGGTGAAGCAGTCGGCGCCGTCGCGAGCGAGCGCCGGCTCTACGACGGTGACAAAACGCGATGCGGCGCCCTCACCGCCGATGCGGTTGAGAAAAGCATCCAATGTAGTGTTGCCGTCAGCCCACAGGGCGGGTGCTGCGGCCAGAAGGACGCAGACGAGAAGAGTACGTAGTTTCATTTTGTGCGGTTAATATAGCGGTTCGTCGCTAATCTCGTAAGCCTCGGCGTCGAACTCGTCGTCGTTGTAGGTGTCGCCGCCTATGCCGTAGGGGTCGTAGGCCTCGTCGTCGTCGTCCTGAGAAGCCTGGTCCTTGGCGGCCTTGAGGGTGTTGACGAGCTCGTCGGTGTTCATCTCCTCAAACTGCTGCGGGGCATCGCCCTTCTCGCGCAGCACTTCGGGCTCGTCGAGGTTCTCGCCGAGGATTTCCTCGGCCACCTTGAGGTAGAAAGAACGCTCGGAGAAGGGATCGAAGATGTATTCCATCTTCTGTCCTTCGCCTTCGATGAGGTCGCTGAGGAGCGTGTCGGCCATGACGTAGGCTTCGGCGTCGTACATGCCTTCGCCCATGTCCTCGCGCGTCACCTGCTGTTGGCGCTCCCACTCCTCGTCGCAGAGGAAGAAGGAGGTCATGTCGTCGGCGTAGCCGCACGAGCGGAGGATGAGGTCGTTGAGCGCGAGGAAGGTGGCCTCGCTGTCGATTTTATACTCACGGAGGAAGCCTTCTGCCTCCTGGCTGATGAGTTTGATGCGGTAAAGCATAATGTATAATTAAGAATTAAGAATTTTGAATTGCGGATTACTGGTCTTGGAGTTTTTGGGAGAGAGCCTTCACCATCTCCTCGTCGGCAGCCACCCAGGGCAGGGCAGCCAGCGCGGAAGGCGGCAGCCAGCGGAAGGCGGCATGCTCGCGCATCACGAAGCCGCGCCCCTCCTCCGGCGAGCAAAGGTAAGCCTCGAGGCAGATGGAGAAGTCGGGGTATTCATACTCCACGCCGGCGAGGCGCTCCCCCACCCTCACGGACATGTTCATCTCCTCACGTATCTCGCGGCGCAGGGCCTCCTCGGGCGTCTCGCCCCGTTCTATCTTGCCACCGGGAAATTCCCAGCGCCACGACGTGTAGGGATAGCGCGTCTCGCCGCGCTGCATACAGAGCACCTCGCCCCCGTCCACGATGACGGCGGCGACGACATTGTAGTGGGGCTTTGCGACGGGTTGTCTCATATACAGTTCTTTCATTCGGGGCAGTGTTTCATGACCGGGGCCTTTTGGTTCTTTACAGGACACACCTATAATATAATATCAGCCGTCGCGGCTATTCAGCATGCGCCTTGATGGGGCGCGCGGGGACGCCGGACACGACAGTGGCAGGAGGCACATCGTGGGTGACGACACTGTTGGCGCCCACCACGGCACCGTCGCCGATGCTGACGCCGGAGAGGATGCAGACGTTCTGCCCGAGCCACACGTTATGGCCGATGCGCACGGGGCCCTTGGACACTATGGGACGCTCTACGGGCGGCAAGGCAAGCTGGGCGGGAGTGGTGTCGCCGTGGTTGTTGTCCACGATAAGGACATTGCTGCCCGTCAGGAGATTGTCGCCAATCTCTATGGCGTTTACGGCGGAAATGTGGCAATCAGGGCCAAAGTGGCAATGGCAACCGACGGTAATGCTGCCCTGTCCCCAAGTGCAAAGGCGCACGTTGCGGCCGAAAGCCGTGCCGCGCCCCACTTTCACGCGGGAAAGACCCGTGAGCTGGGCGGCGGGATAGTCCAGGAGCACACCCTTGGCGGCTGCCTGCATCCTGGGGCGGATAAAGGCGGAATAGATATGAGTGCGGAGGCGACGAAGATAATGGAACATATCCTTTATTTAGATTAAACCGTAGGGGAGGTTAAGATTTCGGTGTAGAAATCATGAAGCCGGCGGGCGCTGACGTCGGTAGTATAAAGTTGATTGGTGACGTGTAAGGCACGCTGGCGCATCGCGTCAGCCTCTGCGGGAGAGAGAGAGGCGACGTGGGCGAGGAGCCGCGTGAGTTCGGCAGGAGTGTCATAGGGAAAGCCGATGGGCTGGCCCGTGAGGCGGACTCCGTTTTGGAACTGCTCACGCGTGCCGCCGGTGTTGCGGCCTATGGCGAGGCAGCCCTGACGCATTCCCTCGGGCATGCAGAGTCCGAAGCCCTCGAAGCGGCTGGGGACAATCTGAGCCAGAGCTTGGCGCTGGAGCTGGGGCAAATCATCGCGCTGGCCGAGAAATTCAACGGGGAGACGGCGCTCCCGCACCACCTTGCGGCACTCGTCGAGATATTTCCCGGAAGAGAGGGAGCCGGCCACCTTCAGAGGTATATCGACATCGTAGGCCCGCAGGAGGTCGAGCAGTCCCTTGGCAGGCTCCACGCGGCCGGCAAAGAGATAATAGGGCTCCGTGGCAGCGCGAGGGGGAAGAGCCTCTATGCAAGGCCCGACGGCATCGTATATGACGCGGCTGCGGGGATTGCCGTCCTGACGGTGGTGGCGCTGAATGTCGGCAGTGATGCAGACAGACCACGAACGGGCCAGCTTGCGGCGGAAGGCGGCGCGGGAAGGGAAGTGATACATCTGGAAGTCGAGGTCGGCATACTCGCGGATGTGGTAGATGTGCGGAACGCCTGCACGACAGGCGGCACGGTAGCCGATGGAGACGACGCCGACGTTGGTGTGGACGAAATCAACGTGCTCCTTCTTTATAATAGAGGTAAGCTGACGCACGGCACAGGCATTGATGACAAGTCGGGCCGCCATGCGAGGAAGAGCGAGCAAGTAGTCGCGCCATGTCCGCCAGTAAGGATAGAGGCAGGGCCGGTAATTGAGAATATGGACACGGACACCCTGCTGCCTCAATTCGGCACAGATGCCGCCGTCATCAGGAGTGACGACAACGGGCTCTACGCCCAGAGCCTGCTGGCCGTGGAGCATCGTGAGGAAAGCCTTTGTAGCCCCTCCGTGAGGTAACGTGGAATTAAGAACATAAAGGACTTTCATGGGCAAGGTCAGAGCCATGTGGGGCCCTGCAGCTTTTCCAGACGGCGAGAGCGGCGGATGGAACGGTAATGGAACAGTAGCCAGAGGCTTTCCTGGAGAAAGCCCGTGGGACGGTAGGCACCGCGGCGGAGGTCGCGGGTGTAGCAGCGCAGAAGCACATTGAGGCGCCCCTTGAGCCGCCGGAGGTATCCGGCATTTATATCGCAGACCTTGAGAAGGAGGTCGCGGCGGAGCTTGCGGTGGTTATAAGCGGTGGCATTGCCGAAGAGTCCGCGGTCATGCCACACATGGGCAGCGGGAACGCAGAGAGTCTTGACGCCATGGTACACCATGCGGTGGTAGTAGTTGTTGTCCTCGCCGTAATGGAAGAAGAGAGGATTAAAGCCTCCCACCTTTTCGATGAGAGTACGGGGCAAGAGCCAACAGGCTGCACATATCTCGTAGCTTTCATAATGGGAAGACAGAGGACGATGCAGGAGAAGGTCGTCAAGGAGAGCGTTGTCGGAAAGCTTCATAGACAGACGGAACATCTGGTCAAGGGCCTCGCCTGTGCCGTTGAGATGGAGAGGAGACAAGAGCGACTGTCCGTCGGACTCTGCAAGGAGAAGGGAGAGGGCATCGGGCTGAAGATAGGCGTCCTGATTGAGAAGCAGGCAATAGTCGGCCTGCTGGCTGAGGGCGTAGCGGATGCCTACGTTGTTGGCCTGGCCAAAACCCAGATTGCTGTGCTGCAGCAGGAGCCGGGCCTCGGGGAACGACTGGCGAATATAATCCACGGTGCCGTCGGTGGAGCAGTTGTCAACGATGACAGGCGTGACGGGCACGGTGCTGCGCCGCAACATCTCAAGGCAACGGCTTATCCACTGCATACCGTTGTACGTCACAATAATAACAAAGACATTCATAAGCGTATTCGCAATATGGACAGTAAATAGAAGGCCAACGCCAGCACGATAGCGAAGGAGTAGGTGAAAGCGAAAAAGCGATAATAGAAAATACCGAAGACAGGGATGCACGCCATCAGGAAGAGGAGCAACATCTCCGAAATATCGAATTCCTCCCTATGCGACCGCCGGAGAAGGAGCATGGCCAAAAGAAAATAATAACAGGCCCAAAGCACCATTCCCAGAGGTGTAAGGTCGAGCATTATATCACCGAGGAACGTGGCGAACACGCTGATAAAGAATCCCTGCTGACCCATGCGCTCGTTACGGCGCTCGGCATTGGAGTCAATGTGATAGAAATAGTGGTTAACGAGCGGGAACTCGCGCTCTGCCGCCACCTTATCAAAGTTGCCGTGCTCCCAAAAATAGCAGAAATTGATGTAGCCCTGCCCTGCGTACTGAAAATTCTTTGCAGAAGAACCTCCTTCCGTTTCGGAAAAGCGCGATTCGCTGACGGCTACTACATAAATGACTCCCAGGAGTACCATGGGCGTGCCTATGATACCCATAATCCATTTGACTTTGCGAGAAATGTGTTTGCGAAACAGGATAATGGTGAAGAGGAGCATCAAGGCATAATAGATAAACTCCGTGCGGTCTGCCGCCTGAATGCCGGCAATAGGCATACAGAGGGATGCGAAGAACAGGAGCAAATTCCACCACCATGGTTTGGAACGAAAACACAGATTATAAAAGAGTAGCGGCAGTGCCAGAAGCGTGCTGACATTGAAATAGTAGAGGAACCTGGCATAGAACGGCATCGTTTCCGCCTTAATCTGAGCGGGGGTCGCTTCGCCCAAATATACGCTGTCGCGAACGGCAGACAAGTCGCCCGAAAGTATGTCCATCGTGCTGTCGGCCACGAGATAGACATTGAGGATGCTGACCAGAATGAGCAAGGCTCCAAGGCCATCCAAAAGGAGGGGCGACGCGGTCGTGACGCGCTTGATGTCCTTGTCGTAGAGCAGGTGGAAGGGCAGGAGCGTGAGCGTAATCATGGTGCAATAGAGGAGCGTGGGGACTACGCCGAACTCTGCATCGTTATTAAAGAAGAGTATGCCGCCCTCTCCCATCATGGCGCACAGCACAATGATGGCCGCGAATATGGAAACCAGCGCATAGAGACTACTCATATATACACAAACGTCGTAGCCTTTGTGACGTTGCCAGAGCCAAAGGGTGAGAGCTGTGAACCACAGTGCGGGAACGATGAACATGGTCTGATTTTGAGATATTTTCTATTTGGGGAAAATAGAGTTGATGCCCGATTTAGGGGAAATAGAGTTAATGCCCAAGCACCTATCGGAGGGGCTACCCCTTCATAAGCTGGCGGAAACGGAGAAGGTCACGCCAGCCCAAGAAAAGAGCTCGCGTCTGTTGGCGGAAAAGGTGTCTGTAGGCTGGGATGAAAGCATCGGCCACATAGCCGGCCGCCACGTTACTGAGGATGGCCACTGCTGCTGAGGCTACTATGCCATATCGAGGAAGGAGAAGCAGGTTAAGGACTACGCACACCAGACAGCCGAAAGCGTCACGCAAAATGGCCCACCGCTGCAGGCCCTCTATGACAAGGAGCGAGCCGGCCGTGTTGCTGAGTGCCACGCTCATTGCCTTGAAAGACATAATCTGAAGGACGATAACGGCTGGCAAGTACTGGCTGCCGAGCAGAATGTATATTATCCAGTATGACAGCAGAGAGGTGAGCAAGGCCAGCAGCCCACTTACCCATACGCTAAGATTCATGAAAAGTTGAGCCTTCTGCCTGTAAGCCTCCTCGCTTTCGGCACGGATGCTGGTCAGTACGGGAGAAATGGTCTGCGCCAGCATCATCGGCACGCATATCAGCACTTCTACGAAACGCGACGCTGTGCTGAAATACCCCACAGCAGTCTTATCCACCAGTCGGCCTATCATCACTTGGTCAATGCGCTGATATACGATGACTGCGGCACTCGTCAAAAGCAGCGGGAAGGCCTCCCTCAACAGGAAGCGGGCTTCCTCTCCCTTCCAACGCCATGCCGACAACCGCCCAATCTTACGGCGGTAAGAATAGATATAACCGCTGGCCAACAACAGCCAATCGAATGTGCAGGCTACCACGAACCAAGTAAGCCCCACGCCCAACAGCAACAGCCCGAACTTTATTGCCATGCCTATTAGCGTACGGCTTATCTCGCTCTTCGCCACGTATTCGTTCTCTACCCTGGCCAGGAACAAATTGCGAATAACATTGAAAGGGTTCAGCAGAAGGCTAAGGGAATAGAGCCCTATTAACAGCCGTGTGTAACCGTCGGCTTCACTGAGCCAAGTAGTCACGCCAATACCAAGGAGCGTGACGAGCGTCAGGACACAACGGGCTACAAATGCCGTGCCCACTATCTGCAGATACTCATCAGGGCGCTTACTTTCCTCGCGCACCTCGATACTGTCAAGTCCGAAAATAGCCACCGTCTGGAAAAGAAACACATAACTGATGACATAGTTCATCAATCCGTAACGTTCCGGTCCCAAATAGCGTGCCACGATGATGCCCACCAGCAGACTGCCGAGCAGCGTCACCACCTTCCCCACCACGGCCCATGCCAGATTTCCGGCTACGGCCTTACGCCGTCGGCTGAGGGGGAGCTTGTCTATTATTCGGTTGAGCATCGTTCTTTTATTGAAGAGGCGTTCTGAATATTACCTCATTCAGAAAAATTATTTCAATTGTCTGACGATGGGCTTATACAGGAACCCCAGAAGCATCAGCGTGAAGGCAAGGAACACGACGCCCACGACAAATAGCAGGCGGTCCACGCCTTCTTTCCGCGGGGCTACTGCGGGCTGCTGAATAGTGATGAACGGGGGCGTCGTGTCGCTGACGCGGGCTTCGGCGTTGATACGTTGCATCTTCACGGCCTCCATCAGCGCCCTGTTGTTCTGTGCTTGCACCAGGAGCTGTTGCGTGCGCTGTTCCACGCCCGGTTGCGATGGATTTGTGTGGGTGTCGGCATATCGGCAATAGGCGGCCCAGCTCGTTTCGTAATTCTGACGGTGCTGACCCTCTATTTTGCGATAATAGGCTGCCTGGCCGGCCACTTTCTTCTTTCGATAGTCCGCGATGAAGTCGTACAAATACTGTCGGGCGGCCCGACACACCTCGCTGGCCACGAAAGCGTCGGCATCCACGACCTCTATTGTTATCACGTATGTCTTTGTGTCCACCATCAACTTCAGCTTTTTGTTCATGGCCTTCACCAAGCTGTCGGTCACGGCGGAGGGACGCAGAGCATCTGTGTCGGCAGGAGCAAGAGGTGTGCGGTGGCGGCGCAGATACTGGGCGTAGGTCATTCCGTGCCCTTTGTTTCCCGGCCTGACGACGGTGCGGAGCAAACTGTTTTGCATTCGGGCGTCATAGACGAACTCCGGGTAGAACACAGGGTAGAAGGCATCGTGGTCGCGTGTGAATTCGCCCACGTTTACACCCAATGACGTGCCCATCAGTTTCATACTGGCGGCCACGTAGCTCTGTTCCACAGGGAAGAGAATGCACTCCGAATGATAACGGCGCGGCAGCAGCCGCACCACCTCCACGGCCCCCACCGCCACGAGGAGCAGAAGGGGGATGATGAGGCGCCGGTGCTGCCGTATTAGGCGTACTATCAGCGAGAGTGTTATGTCGTCATTCTTCTCCATGGAGGAGGCTGGAGATTTCCTTACGATAGAGCCATATTGTCGTGCCGAGTGCGGCCAGCAATGTCATGAAGGCTACGAATATCATACGTTTCGGTCCGGCGGGCTTGGCAGGCACCGAGGGGGGCTCAAGCACATGGAAGGCCGGCGTGCGTTCCTGCACTTTGGCTTGCGCGCTCTCCAATTGCGTACGGAAGGCCGTGTAGGTGCTGTAGGCCTTGTCCATCTCGTTCTCCAGTTCTGATTCCTGCGAACTGACGCTGGCCAGCACGGCGTTCTGATGGGAGTCGGCAAAAGCGGCATAGCGGGCAAAGGCCTTGTCATAGGTTTCCTTCGACTGCTCCACCAACTTCTCGTAGTATTCCACGTCGATGCGTGCCTTGCCCGTGCGGTAATCTGTAATGAAATTCTGCAGACGCAGGCGCACGCTGTCTGCCATGGTGGCGCAGACCAGCGGATCCTGATCGGTAATATGGATGGTGAGGATGCCGGTTTTTTTGTCGATTCCGCAGGTTATGCTCTCCTTCACGAATTTGACGAGTTCCTCCTGTCGGCGCGTCAGCCTCCAGGCGTTAGGCATGGCGGGCTGGCCGCCCTTGCCTGCCGAGGCCTGGGCCTCTGCTTCGGGAGTCACCTCTTCCTCAGAAGGCTTTAGCATGGAGCGCACCTTATTGACGAAGGGGTCCCAAGGCGCAAACTTCTGATGGTTCATGATGTAATCATAGTAGGTGGTGCTCACGCTGCCGTCAAGCGTCTTCACGGGTATGTTGAAGAGGCTCACGATGAAGTCATTGCTGGTGAACAGCTCAGGATAGAGCTCGGGCGAGATGGCGTCGCTGCTCATTGTCCCTCCCAGACTCAGGCCGAAGTTCTCGGCCAGAGAAGCCAAGGAGCTCACGCCCTCACCGCCGGTTTCCTCCGGCGCCAGTCGCACGCGGGCGTCGTAGTAGCGGGGAATGCACACGATGTAGAGGCAAGAGAGGACGAATACCACCGTACACACACCGACATACACCCATTTGTACTTCCACATCCTGCCTATCACACTGACAAGATGAATACTCTTTTGTTTCATATTGAATGGACTTTATTTCATCAGGTAAGTTCTAACATCAGGCTACTCAGGCTTGCTGATTATTCCGCGCTTCGAGCCGCCGACGAACGATGCGATGTACTCCACCTCAGGCGTCTGCGGCAGTTCTGTGCGCACGCGTTCCAGCCGTGAGGCCAGTGTTCCTTCGTGGCCGTATATTATATTGTAGGCGCGGTGGATGAGGTCCACCTGCTCTGCCGTGAAGCCTCTGCGGCGCAGGCCTACGAGGTTGAGGCCGTAGAAGCCTACGGGGTTGCGGGCAGCTATGCAGTAGGGGGGCACGTCCTGGCTGGTGCCGGTACCGCCGCCCACCATCACGTAGCCTCCTATGTGGCAGAACTGGTGCACGAGGACGCAGGCCGACAGTATGGCGTTGTCGTCCACCACCACTTCGCCGGCCAGTTTCGTGGTGTTGCCCAGGATGCAGCCGTTGCCCACTATGCAGTCGTGGCCTATGTGCATGCCTTCCATCAACAGGTTGCCGTTGCCCACCACGGTGCGGCCCTTTGCCGCCGTGCCGCGGTTGATGGTCACGTTCTCGCGCACGGTGTTGTTGTTTCCTATCTCGCACGTCGTGTCCTCGCCGCGGAATTTCAGGTCCTGCGGTATGGCACTGATGACGCTGCCGGGGAAGAAGGTGTTGCCCTCGCCGATGCGGGCGCCGTAGAGCACCGTGACGGAGTTCATCAAACGATTGTTGGGGCCTATCTCCACACCGCGGTCGATGTAGCAGAAGGGCCCTATCTCACACCCCTCGCCTATCTTGGCCTCGGGATGAATGTATGCTAACGGACTTATCATACTGTTTATTTTTTGTGCAATATTGCTTGCGCGTTTCCGAAAGTGGCTGAAATTGCCCGAAGGCGCCTTCGTTCCCTCTTTCGTTCTGTTATCCTGATTCCTTTCAGTTCAGAACTTCTGCGTGAAGTTCACTCTTTATTCGTTTTTTGTTATCTGTGCCGTAAACGTAGCTTCCACTGCGATGTTGTCACCCACGAAGCCGTAGCCCCTCATCGATGATATGCCGTGCCTTACCGGTGCCAGCAGGTCAACGCGGAAGATAAGGGTGTCGCCCGGCACCACCTTGCGGCGGAACTTCACCTCGTCGATGCGCAGGAAGTACGTGCTGTATTTCTCCGGTTCCTCCAGCTGGCTGAGCACGAAGAGGCCGCCCGTCTGGGCCAGCGCCTCGATTTGCAGCACGCCGGGGAACACGGGCTCGTCGGGGAAATGTCCTTGGAACACGGCCTCGTCCGACGTGATGTTCTTCACGCCCACGATGTGGTGCTTGCCGATTTCTATTATCTTGTCCACGAGCTGCATGGGGTAGCGGTGGGGCAGCAGCTGGCGGATGCGGCGCACGTCCATGAGGGGTTCCTTGCCCGGGTCATAGACGGGAGTCTGCACGATGCCCTTGGCTATTTCCTTGCGCACCTGGCGGGCAAATTTGTTGTTGATGGTATGCCCCGGCTTCGTGGCGATAATGCGTCCCTTGATGGGGCGGCCTATCAGCGCCATGTCGCCGATTATGTCGAGCAGTTTGTGGCGTGCGGGCTCGTTGTCCCAGCGCAGCGGCTGCGTCTGCATATAGCAGAGGTCCGTGGCCTCATGGTGCGCCACGCCCAGGGCGTCCGCCATCTTGTCGAGTTCGTCCTGCGGCATTTCCTGGTCATAGATTACGATGGCGTTGTCCAGGTCGCCGCCCTTGATGAGACCGTAGCCCAGCAGGGGCATTATCTCGCGCACGAAGACGAAGGTGCGGGCCGACGCCACCTCGGTGGCAAAGTTCTGCATGTCGTCCAGCGTGGCGAACTGCGCGCCGAGGAAGCGGCTGTTGAAGTTTATCATCGACGTGATGCTGAACTCGTCGTCCGGCAGCAGGGTGATGCACGAGCCCGACTTTTCGTCGAGGAACTCCACCTTTTTCTTTATCACGTAGAAGTCCTTCTCGGCCTCCTGGTCCTGAATGCCCACGCGGTTTATCTCCTCCACGTAGCGCTGGGCCGAGCCGTCGAGGATGGGGAACTCGGGGCCGTCCACCTGCACGAGGCAGTTGTCGATGCCCATGGCGTAGAGCGCCGCCATGGCGTGCTCAATGGTGGAGCAGCGCACGTCGCCCTTCGCCACCACGGTGCCGCGGCTCGTGTCTATCACGTTCTCCGCCACGGCCTCTATCATGGGCATGCCGTCGAGGTCGATGCGCTGTATCTTATAGCCGAAGTCCTCCGGTGCGGGGTTGAACGTCACCGTCAGGTCCAGGCCCGTGTGCAGTCCTTTGCCGCTCAGCGAGAACGCAGAGCACAATGTACTTTGTTTCCAACTGTTGTTCATATCCTTTTGAAGTATATTTTTCTCCCTTTCCGGGGAGGGGCGGCGCGGAGGCTAAGCCTGCCGCGGCCGGACAATGTCTTAGTCTTGCTGCCGGGCGTTCTTCAGTTCATTAACGTCCCTCATCATCTCCGGCAGTCGCTTCATCACCGCCATGGAGCGGAAGAACGTCTTCGGATCCATAGCCGGCGAGCCTATTACCTGCGTGCCGTCCTTCAGGTTGCCAATCACGCCGGCCTGCGCGCCTATTCCGCAGCGGTCGCCAATCTTTATATGTCCGGCGAAGCCTGCCTGGCCGCCGCACATGCACCATTGGCCTATCTTCGTGCTGCCTGCAAGGCCCACTTGTGCCGACATCACCGTGTGGGCACCCACTTCGCAGTTGTGGGCCACCTGAACCATGTTGTCCAACTTCACGCCGCGGCGCACGTAGGTGCTGCCCATCGTGCTGCGGTCCACGCACGTGTTCGCGCCAATCTCCACGTCGTCCTCAATGGTGACGATGCCGATTTGCGGTATCTTCTCATAGTGGTCGCCGGCGGGGGCGAAGCCGAAGCCGTCGGCGCCTATCACGGCACCGCTGTGGATTGTCACGCGATGGCCCAGCTTGCAGTCGTGGTAAATGCTCACGCCGGGATACAGCAGGCAGTCGTCGCCCAGCTCGCAGCGCTCCTCGACGACCACGTTGGCGTATATCTGGCAGCCGCTGCCCACCTTCACATTCTCGCCGATGTAGGCGTGGGGGCCGACGTAGCAGTCCTCTCCCACCTCCGCCGTCGGGGCGACGACGGCCGTGGGATGGATGCCGCGGCGCTTCTCCACCGTCTGCTGATAAATGGTCAGCAGCCGCGCCACGCTCTCGTAGGCGTTGTCCACCTTGATAAGCGTTGCGCTCACGGGCTTTTCCGGCACGAAGTCGCGGTTTACGAGCACGATGCTCGAGGCCGTCTCGTACAGATAGTGGGCATACTTCATGTTGGCGAGGAATGACAGACATCCGGGCTCGCCCTCCTCAATCTTCGCGAAGTTCCGGACGGCCGCTTTCGGGTCTCCCACCACTTCGCCTTGCAGCAACGCTGCTATTTGTTCGGCTGTGAATTGCATAAAATAATTTTTTTTGCCTGCGGCGCTGGATGAATCCGGGATAAAATCATCATAATTCCTTTCGCGTCGCTGTTGGGTTGTCGTGCCTGCGGCGCTACATGAATTAGGATTGAATTTATCATAAATCCTCGTCTATTTCCAAATCCATGCGCGCTTCCCGGCGTAGGTTCATATTTTTATCTAATAACACACATTCGTTTGTTTCCGCGATATAAGCATACCTTTCACCCTGCAGACCGCTCTTTCCGAAGTTTATCAGCAGCCCCACAGGTTTTTGCGTCAGGCGCATGTAGTTAAACAGCTGGGAGCGATGTGCGGGCACGATTTCTACTTCCGACTTCAATTCTACGACGATGTCATCCACCACCATGTCGGCCCTGTACGATTTCTCCAGCTGATGTCCCTTATAGAAGCAAGGAATCTGAGCCTCCCTCTCCGCCTCGATGCCCATTTCTGCGAGTTCCAGACACAAGGCTTCGGAATATACGCTTTCCAGAAGGCCCCATTTCAGGGTGGAGTGTACTTCCATGGCACATCCGATGATGTCATACACCACTTCCTGATATTCCTTGAAGTTCCTCATTTCCCTTAAATAATTTTTTTCCTAATTTATTCCTAATTCATGTAGCGCCGCAGGCATTACCTTCAACACCGCAGGAATTTTTTCCTAATTTATTCCTAATTCATGTAGCGCCGCAGGCATTACTTCCTAATTCGCGCGACAAAGGTACTCATTTTTCCCCATTTGGCCAAGCAAAAGCGGGACTTTGTGCCTTTTGCGCGGTTTTTACTCCCGTTTATGAAGTTTCATGTAATGAAAAGTCACCGAAAAACCGTCATTCCGGCGTCCCGTTTCCACGCTTTCCCGCCTTCGCGAAACTGTAAAAAATTTTGACAAAATTTTGTAGTAAATTTTGGGGACTTTTCGCTGTTTGCGCCATGGGATTTGCCACTTCGGCCTTGCATTTCCGCCATTTTTGCGCCCGTTTTCCGCTCACGGCCAAAAGGGATTTAGGCCTTTTTCCCACTAGTCCGCTTTTAGTTGCAATTAGTTCCCATTTAATTCGAATTAGTCCTGATTTAATTCGAACTAGTCCTCCTTTAATT
>JAKSLT010000053.1 GCA_024401055.1 Bacteroidaceae bacterium
TAAAGGAGGACTAGTGGCCAGAGGATGCGGGTGTTTTGCGGCGCGGTGTGGAAAACGGGGACGCGATTCTTGAAAATGTCATTCTGAAATGGCAAAATTCCTGTCGCGAACGGCGAAAAGTCCCCAAAATTTAGTCAAAAATTTTGTCAAAATATTTTACAGTTTCGGGAAAGGGATATCGCCTGCGGCGCTACATGAATTAGGAAAAAATTTTTCATAAATTTTGGAGGTCGGGAGCGGGTAGGGGAGAGGCCGTCGGGGAGCGATAGAATTTTTGTCGGCTGGCGCCGAGAAATAGAGCCGCCTACCGGCGGGAAATAATAGGCCGCTTCGCGGGAAATATTTCTAAAAATTATTTCCTTAAAAATTTATTTCCGGCGAAGCCGTGCTATTTATCGGCGAAGCCGACTGGGGGTCTCTTCGCATAAAAGAGAGGCGCACCCCAGGGAGAGGTGCGCCTCGCAAATATTGAAAAGAGACGGTAGGTTATCTTACTACGGCCTTACCGTTCTGGATGAAGACGCCACGGGTGGCCTTCTTCACGCGCTGACCGGCGAGGTTGAAGACGGGAGTCTGCTGTCCGTTGTCCGTTGTCTGCTGTCCTTCTATGCCTTCGGGATAGGTGACGTTGATGTAGCCGGGCTTGGTGAGGGTGGCGGTGCCCCACATGTTGGTGAGGGTCATCGTCACGTCCTGGGGACCGGCGGGGGTGTGGGCATCACGGGTGAGGGTGCCACCGGCGGTGGTGACGTCACCTACGAGACCGGGGCCGAAGATGCTGGCGGTGGTGGTCACGTCGAGGGTGCCGGGGAGCGAGGGATTGCCGAGCACGTTGATGTTGGGCTCAAGGAATTCCTCGGAGGTGCCGGAGGTGGCTTCACCTGCGCCGCCGACGAGGGCTACATAGGCACCGGTGAGGTTGTTGCCGCCTGCGCCCTTATTGGCGAAGGTGTAGTCGGCGTTGTACTCCTCGAAGGTGTAGTAGGCCTTGAGTTCAGAGGGCACGGTCTTGCCTTCGTAGCCGAGCATGGCGGTCTTCACCTCGTCTTCGGAGAGGGCCTTGTGCCATACCTGCACGTCGTCGATGACGCCGCTGATACCGGCATGATAAACGTTGGAGCCGCCGACGTAGATGGGGCATTCATCGTATTCCACGAAGCCCATCTCGGTGGTGACGGCGCGCTTGCCGTTGAAGTAGATGCTCTGCTGCTTGGTGTTGCCGTCGTAG
Organism: Bacteroidaceae bacterium; assembly: GCA_024401055.1. Taxonomy (GTDB): domain Bacteria; phylum Bacteroidota; class Bacteroidia; order Bacteroidales; family Bacteroidaceae; genus Alloprevotella. Next base: position 1,229 of record JAKSLT010000053.1, read on the forward strand.
GTAATCATGACGTGGCTCCACACACCGGGCTCGAGGGCGTAGGTCTCGCCGCAGGGGAGATGGCGATCGGTGGTGCAGAAGTAGTAGGGCGTCTCATGCACGTTGTTGTTGCTGGTGCCGGCGATGGCCTGGTTCTTGCCTTCGGCGCTCTTATACATGGTGTAGGAGATGACGTTGTCGTCGAGGGCCACCTGTGAGCCGTTCATCTGCTGGGGCCATACGATTACCCAGAAGGCACCCCAGTTATTGTGGGGCCATGAGCGCTCGGTGTTGCGCTTGTTGAGGAGGTTGGTACCGTACTTGGAGTGAGCAAATACGCTGGGCTTGATCCAGAGACCTACGGAGTAAGTCTTCTGGGAAGCGGGAAGTGCCTCCTTGGGGATGCGGAACTGATAGGCGTCCTCCATGTTGAGGCCGTGGCTTACGCGGCCTTCGCCGAGGCGGGCTACGTCGAACTTGACGGCGGTGGAGGGAGCGTCAAGGGTGAGGGTGGTCTTCTCGGCGGTGAAGTCGTTGATGACGGGCAGGGCGCCGGTGGCATCGGTGCTGATCTGTACGAAGCCGCGGTAGGTGGTCTTGCCGGAAGCGTCGGTGAGGAGAACGTCGTAGGTGCCGAGCTCCTTGATGCTGCAGGTAATCTTGGTGCCGCCGTTCTGGGGCGTTACCATATCCTTACCGGAGGCGGGGTCGACGATCTGCCACTTGGTAGCGGCGGCGTGGAGGGGATCCTTGTAGGAGATGGTAAAGGTCTCGCCGCTCTTGATGACGGTGCGGTCGAGAGCGATGCCGTCGATGGTGGTGGCTTCCTTCTCAAGCCACTCGCTCCAAGTGATGGGGCTCATGGTCTTGCCGTCGGGGGCTACGGCACGCACGCCGAAGCGATACTTGGAGATTTCGGGAGTGGCGTAGGCGCCTACTACGTAGTGGGCCCAAGAGGTGGTGACGCCGTCGAGGACGGGCTCACAGCCTTCGGCCTGGGAGAATACCTCGAAGTACCAGGTGTCAACGTCGTCGTTGTAGGTGGGGATGGAGGCGTCAGCCTTGCTGGCTGCGCTCTTGCCGCAATCCCAAATGAGTTTGTAGTTCACACCGTTGAAGTTGCGCTCGAGGAACTCGCTGCGGGTGATGGTGGGCTGTACGGGGGCGAAGCTCTTGTTGGGCACGATGCCGAACTCGCCGACGAGCATCTCGTAGTCTTCGGGGGTCTCGTCGAAGGAGAGGCCGATGAGGGCCACGTTGCCGGTCATACCGATGGTGCCGGCGGTGGTGGCGTATTCTTTCCATGCGTCCTTCTCGCCGGCGGGGATTTCGGCGTAGTGGAGGGTCTGCTCGCTGCCTACGAAGCTCCAGAAGAGTTTGGCGTGGCTTTCCTTGCCGTGCTTGAGCTTATAGACGAGGTTGACGGCATCGGAGGCGGATACCTGGAAGTTGGTCTTGAAGAGGCGCACGGTACTCTGGGTGGTGGCGCCCTTAATGGTCATGCAGGAGCCTGCATACCAGGAGTCGTCGAAGGTGAAGCCGCAGTCAACGAGGCCGTTGGGCTTGTCGCCAGCCTCTTCGGCGAGCATAATCTTGAAGCTGTTGCCGTCGTCCTTGGTGCTCCAGTTGTCGATGGTGAGCTGGTTGGAGCCGCCGAGGTTAAAGTTCATGGCAGCGGAGAAACGGAGACGAACGGTGCCGTTCGCGGCGCCTACGAACTCAACGGGGTCGGTGGGTTGAGTGGAGAGTGTGCCCTGCTGGGTGGCGGTGACATACTTCTGCGTAGCCACGTTGAAGAGATAGAGCTTGCCGTCCTTCTCTACGAACTGGAAGTGCTGATAGGGGTTGCCGCCGTCAACGCTGACGCCGACCTCACCGGTGCCCCAGATGCGGTTGTCGGTCTCGCTCTTGACGCAGAGGCCGCCACGGGCGGTGGTGTAGATATAGTACTTCTGGCCCTGCACCACGTCGGCAGCAGAGAGCACGGGCTCGGTGGCACGGGGTTCGTCGGTGGTCTCTTCTTCCTGCTTGGCCACTTCGCCGGTGATCCACCAGCGCCAGGTGGGAAGGTAGTCCTGCGAGGAGAGGCTGTACCACTTGCCCTTGAAGGTCTCTTCGCCTTCGCTGCGAAATACCTTACCGTTGCCGAGGGAGAAGCGGGTGATGAAGGGAAGTTCCTGCAGGGTACTGCGGGCGGGAACGAGGGAGCACACGCCGTGGAAGCGCTTCATGGCAGCGTAGGAAGACTGCGACACGCCGTTGTTGCCGGTGATGGCGGGCGTGTTGGAGGGGTTGCGGTTACCGCCGCTGAACACCTGCTCCTGCTTCTGGATGTAGCACTTCTGCACGCTCTCGTCGGAGGAACCCATCTCGGTGGAGTTCTGATAGATCATGTCGGTGGTGTGGTTACCCCAGAAGATGCAGCTCATCTTGCTGTTCTTCAAGGTCTGCCAGTTGCCGCGGGCCAGCCAGTTGCCCTGGATGTCGTAGCCGGCATAGAGGTTGTTGGTGCTGCCGGCACGGAGGCGCTCGGCGGTGGAGGTGGAAGTGGGCACGGCATAGTGCCAGTCGTAGTTGAGGAAATAGACGTCGGCCACGTCCTTGCCGTTCTTGATGAACCAGTTGCTCTTGCTCGTGGTGAGGGAGGAACCGAGGTCAAGGCCGCCGGAGTTGTTGTTGGCGCCGTACCAATACACGTGGAACTGCGTGCCCAGTTCTGCGGCCTTCTCATGGCAGGCAGCGAGGAAGTCCTGGAAGGTGCTGGCATTGCTGATTTGGCCTTCGGGGTTGAAGGTCACGCCGTCGATGCCGTAGTAGCGCAGGAACTTCATAAACTTATCGAGGTACTTGAAGGAGCCGTCGCCGTTCTTCGTGATGAGCATGTTGATAATCTTCTGCGGGCCGCTGCTCTGTGCTCCGGCGGTGGCATCGATGAACATCACGCCGCCGCTGTTGGCCACGCCGTTCTTGTGGCACACGTCGCTGTAGGAGCCCACGGTGCGAATCCAGTTCTGCGACCAGCCGCCCTGGCTGTCAACATACGACCACATACCGAAGTTGTCGCCGTCCATGACGTAGCGGGGCAACGTCTGCCAGTATGTGTCGCTGATACCCATCGGCACGCACATGGAAAACTTACGCTGGTTGTTGTTCGCGTCGTCGGGGATGACCTGCGTGGCGCGGTTGATGAAGCGCTCCTTAATCTTCACGCGGGAGATGAAGAAGTTTTCATCTTCCGACAACTCTTTGCCGGGTTCCCACGTGGGGAAGTAGTCGGCAAACGACTTGTCACCCGTGATATAGGTGACGTACTTCGGGTGTGTAGGCACATACTGCGCCTTCACAGTGCCGGCTCCGAGGAAGCACAGCATCAGGAAGCAAAAGGCAAAAATAGTCTTTTTCATTAAAAAAGTTGTTTTTAGAATAGTTTATAGTTAGTTGTCTGTTGTCTGTCGTCTGTTGTCTGTCGTCTGTTGTCTGTCGTCTCCTTTCGTCCCGTAGGCGAAAGGTGTCCGTTGTCTTTTCCACAATATCGGGGACAAATTTACGTATTTTTCCTCACACCTCCAAATATTGAAGGCGAAAAAGCATTTTTCTCCCCTCACTTTTCATTCTTCACTCTTCTCTCTTCACTCTTTCTCGCCACACATTATATATTATTATGGGCATTACCCCTTACCCTTGCCTCTTGCCTCTTGCCTCCTCGTTTTTGTCCCACGTTTCCCCGAAAACCGCCGACAAACGAAAGCTTTTCTCCCACAAACCTCCTCTTTTTTATGTTTTTTATTCAAAAAGCCGTGCCGTTTCTCTTTTTTTTACTACTTTTGCAACTGAAAATCATCAATTACAAACTGCCAACTATGAAAAAGGCTCTCGTCTTCATCGTCCTCGGCCTCCTCGTCACCGCCACACAGGCCGAAGACCACACTCGCTACGTCAACCCCTTCATCGGCACGCAGGCCGACAACACCGGTTCGCTCGCCGGCAGCACCTTCCCCGGCGCCACGATGCCGCTGGGCATGGTGCAGTTGAGTCCCGACACCGAGCTCCAGCCCACATGGGACCCCTGCTCCGGCTACGACTACAACAAGGACCGCATCTACGGCTTTTCCCACACCCACCTCAGCGGCACGGGCTGCACCGACCTCTTCGACGTGAACGTCATGCCCGTCACGTGCCCCATCACCCAGAAGTACCTCTCGCAGGCCGACTACTCCTCCACCTTCAACCACAATGAGGAGGGCGCCACCCCCGGCTACTATTGGGTTAAACTGCAGGACAGCGGCGTCAAGGCCGAACTCACCGCCACCACCCGCGCCGGCATCCACCGCTACACCTTCCCCCGTGGTGCCGACCAGCACATCATCATCGACCTCGACCACTCCACCTACCGCGGCAACGACACATACTACATACAGAAGCGCGGCTACAACATCCTCCAGAGCCAGATACGCATCATCGACAACCAGACCATCGAGGGCTACCGCGTCATCACCGGCTGGGCCAAGCTCCGCAAGGTATATTTCCGCGCCCGCTTCTCCCGTCCCTTCACCGCCACGCTCATGAACGACGGCGGCCGCACCGTTGAGGACGGCAAGATTGTCAACGGCCGCCGCCTCCATGCCGCCTTCACCTTCGACAAGGCCGCCGGGCAGGACGTCACCGTCTGCATCGCCATCTCCCCCGTCAGCAGCGACGGCGCAGAGGGCAACTTCAAGGCCGAATGCCCCCACTTCGACTTCGAGGCATACAAACAGGCCGCCCACGACGCCTGGGAGAAGGAACTCGCACGCATCGACATCGACGGCACCGAAGAGCAGAAGACCATCTTCTACACCGGCCTCTACCACGTCTTCATCCAGCCCAACACCATGAGCGACGCCGACGGCCACTACCTCAACACCAACTACGAGGAAGCCACCCTACCCCCCGGCGAGCGCTACTTCTCCACCTTCTCCCTCTGGGACACCTTCCGCGCCGCCCATCCCCTCATCAACCTCATCGCCCCCGACTATGCCCGCGACTTCATCGACGCCATGCTCCACCACGCCGACACCTACGGCTACCTCCCCATCTGGGATCTCTGGGGCCAGGACAACTACTGCATGATAGGCAACCACGCCCAGCCCGTCCTCTCCCGCGCCATCCTCACCGGCATCTACCCCGACGCCGACAAGGCCTACAAAGCCATGCGCCAGAGCGCAACGCTCAGCCATCGCAGTTCACCCTTCGAGACGTGGGAGAAACTCGGCTATATGCCCGAGAACCGCCTCATCCATTCCGTCAGCATCACCATGGAACAGGCCTTCGACGACTGGTGCGTAGCCGCCGTGGCACAGAAACTCGGCCAGACCGAAGACTACGACCGCTTCCTCGCCCGCTCCGAGAACTACCGCAACCTCTTCAACCCAGCCATCGGCTTCTTCGCCCCGCGCGACGACAAGGGCCAGTGGATGACACCCTTCGACCCTCTCGACTACGAAGGCCGCGACGGCTGCCACCCCTTCATCGAGGGTAATGCCTGGCAGTATATGTGGTTCGTGCCCCAGAATCCCCAGGGCCTCATCTCCCTCTTCGGCGGCCGCGACGGCTTCGTCAAGAAGCTCGACGAGAACTTCACCCTCGTCACCGGCACCTCCGACCACGAAGGCAACGCCTCCGCCTTCATCGGCCAGTATGCCCACGGCAACGAGCCCAGCCACCACACCGCCTACCTCTACAACTTCGCCGGACAGCCCTGGAAGACCCAGAAGCTCGTCAACCAGGTGCGTTCCGAGTTCTACAACGCCTCCCCAATGGGCTACGCCGGCAACGACGACTGCGGCCAGATGTCCGCCTGGTACATCTTCTCCTCCCTCGGTTTCTACCCCTTCAACGCCGGCAGCGACGACTTCGTCATCGGCACCCCCCTCTTCCCCCGTGCCGTCATCCATCTGCCCGGAGGCCACGACCTCACCGTCACCGCCCGCAACGTGTCCCCCACGAACATTTACGTCAAGTCCGTCCGCCTCAACGGCAAGAAGCTCCCCTCCTTCAGCTTCACCCAGCAGCAAGTCATGCAGGGCGGCACCCTCGAGTTCGAGATGACCTCCAAACACCCCTGACCCCTGACCCATAACCCATAACCCCTGACCCCCAAAAGAGGTGTCGCAATCACCGCGACGCCTCTTTTTTTCTTAGCGACACAAGAGGGCTCGCCCTCGGTTGAAGATTTTTATTTATTATTAGTGCTGTCCGGGGAAAGTTGAAAGTCCTGAAAGGACGACATAATGGAGGGTAGGGCGAGAGCCCTACCGTACTCGTTGCCATTTGTTCTGGGAGCGCTGTAAGTGCGACACAATTCAAGTAAAGTGGTAATTATGTCGCACTTACAGCGCTCCCGTAAAGGGTCATACACAAAAGATAGGGCTCTCGCCCTATCCTCCAATCTGTCGCCCCTTCGGGGCTTTGCCGTCGCTTGCTAAAAGGTAAGCCCCTCCTCTTGACAACCTTTCATACCTCCTGCATTTACAAGGGATACGGAAGATTACATTCTTTTTCCCCGGACAGCAATATATGTTTAACAGTAAGAATCACCCCATTCTTAATGCCTCCCCGCTCGCAGAGCGGACTCTTTCCTCAACAGGGGAGAGATGGCGAAGCCAGGGAGAGGCTAGGGAGTTGCAGGGGGCTTGAGTGGGAATAGAATGGGAGAATAATTGAAACACCCCGTCAAGGATTAAATGCCTTGGCGGGGTGCTTTTTATGGGGCGGGGTAGGAGGTGTAGGAGGTGTAAGAGGTGTAGGAGATAATGTGAGTAGTGTGGGTAATGTGATGTGCTCTCTCAGAATTTGTCGCCTTTTATTATATGGTAGAAAGTAAGCCAGAGGATTTTGCAGTCGAAGAGGAAGGAGCGGTGCTCAAGGTAATAGAGGTCGTAGTCGAGGCGGACAAGCATCTTTTCGAGGGTGTCGGCATAGCCGTTGTAGAGGGTGGCATAGGAGGTGACGCCGGGGCGGATGGCGTAGAGGTCGGCGTAGCGGGGGTTGCGCTCCATAATCTGGGCGATGAAGTAGGGGCGCTCGGGGCGCGGGCCCACGAAACTCATATCGCCGCACAGGACGTTCCAGAGCTGGGGGAGCTCGTCGAGATGGTGCTGGCGGATGTACTTGCCTACGCGGGTGAGGCGGACGTCGTTGTCTTGGTCGTAGAGCTGGGGCGTGCCGGTGGCCTCGGCATTGGGGTTCATGGAGCGGAACTTGTAGATGCGGAAGGGCTTGCCGCCGCGGCCGATGCGCTCCTGAGAAAAGAGGGCGGGGCCGCCGTCGTCGCTCCTGACGAGGAGGTAGCAGAGGAGGATGAGGGGGGAGAATATGATGAGACAGAGGGCGCTCACGATGATGTCGAAAGTGCGCTTCACGAGGTTCCCAATCATATTCTTTTTCATTTGAGGTAGGTTCTATAAATTAGTTTTCTCTTTCATTCAGGGTAGTGTTCTATGCTCGGCCGCTTTTGGCCTCTTCTCTCGTATCTTCCTTTCTTTCATTTAGTCACGTAGCCTGCTACGCTCCTTCATGAAAGGAAGGAATTTATACTTTTGGACGTTTCCAAAAGTCGGAATAGCCGCAAAATCGACGCGAGTTAATTTATAGAACCTACCTTGTTGGCAGTTTAGCGAGTGCAAAGATAATATTTTTTTTGCAGAAGAGATGGGGTGATGGTGAATAATATGAATAATGTGAGTAATGTGAGTGGGGGATTTGCCTTGTGGAGAATGCAGTTTGGGAGTAGGCGGAGCGGATTTGTTCACTTTTTCAGGGCACTGTGGGGTGTGTTGCCGGCGTTTTTACTAAATTTGCAACGCACAATGTATAAATAAAAAATAAAAAGTAAAAAGTAAAAAAGAAAAAACAACAGAAACCGCTCGGCAGCCCCGCTAGGGGATGACGCTTGCCAGAGCAAGAACAAAAACAACGGCTTACGCTTCGGCATGCGTCTCGTTGTCTGTTGTCTCCTTTCGTCCCGTAGGCGAAAGGTGTCTGTTGTCAAAAAAATTGTCTATTAATAATAAATATGGCAAAGACACAAGAAATTATTGACACGCTTATTGCGGGCCTGCAGGATAAGAAGGGCCGCAACATCTGCACGGTGGACCTCAGTCAGTTTGACACGGCTCCTGCACGTGCCTTCGTGATATGCACGGGCAACAGTCCTCAACAGGTGGACGCTCTGGCCGACAGTGCTGAGAACTTCTGCCGCGAACGTCTGGGCGAGCGACCCGCCGCGGTGGTGGGCAAGGCCAACTCCGTGTGGGTGGCCATGGACTTCGGCGACGTGATATTGCACATCTTCCTGCCCTCCGAACGCGAATACTACGACCTAGAGCACCTCTGGAACGACGCAGAGGTGACGCACATAGAGGATTTGGACTGACTTTCCTAATTTCATAATTTGCTAATTCCCAAATTTGCTAATTCCCCCACTATGCCACAGATACCTCCCCAAGAAGATCCCCACAGGGGTCATCCCGGCAACGAGAAGAAGCCCGGCTATAACTTCAGCTGGATATACCTGCTGCTCATCGTAGGCCTGGGCATCATGCTCTGGCAGAACCAGACGGACGAGAATACCTTCGACAAGGAAATATCCTACACGCAGTTCAAGACTTACGTGCAGAAAGGCTACGGCAGCGCCATCGACGTGAACAAGAGCGAGGGCACTGCCATGCTACACATCGCCCCGGAGCATGTGCGCGAGGTGTTCCACCAAGGCGTGGAGCAGGTAGGCAAGGCCCCGGTGGTGAGTGCACGCTATCCGTCCACGGAGAAGATGGACGAGTATCTGGCCGCCGTGAAGTACAAGGGCGAGGTGAAGTATGTAGAGAACGGCCGCTTCTGGACAAGCTTCCTCGTGAACTTCCTTCCGCTCATCATCATCATTGCCTTCTGGATATTCATGTTCCGCGGTGCCAGTGCCTTTGGCGGCAAGGGCGGCATCTTCGGCGTGGGACAGAGTAAGGCCAAGCTCTTTGAGAAAGGTAAGGAAGGCTCGCCCAGCGTTACCTTCAAGGACGTGGCCGGACAGGAAGGAGCCAAGCAGGAGGTCAAGGAGATAGTGGATTTCCTCAAGAACCCGAAGAAATACACCGACCTTGGCGGCAAGATACCCAAAGGCGCCCTCCTCGTAGGTCCTCCGGGCACCGGTAAGACACTGCTGGCCAAGGCTGTGGCTGGCGAAGCCGACGTGCCCTTCTTCTCCATGTCGGGCAGTGACTTCGTGGAGATGTTTGTAGGCGTCGGTGCCAGCCGCGTGCGCGACCTCTTCCAGAAAGCCAAAGAGAAGGCCCCCTGCATCGTCTTCATCGACGAGATAGACGCCGTGGGGCGTGCCCGTGGCAGCCGCGCCGCAATGGGAGGCAACGACGAGCGTGAGAACACCCTCAACCAGCTCCTCACCGAGATGGACGGCTTCGGCACCAACAGCGGCGTCATCGTCCTGGCCGCCACCAACCGCGTCGATGTGCTCGACAAGGCCCTGCTGCGTGCCGGACGCTTCGACCGTCAGATACACGTTGACCTCCCCGACCTCAGCGAGCGCATCGCCATCTTCAACGTACACCTCAAGCCCATCAAGCTCGAGCCCGGCCTCGACATCGACCTTCTGGCACGCCAGACTCCCGGCTTCTCGGGTGCCGACATCGCTAACGTGTGCAACGAGGCCGCCCTCATCGCTGCCCGCCACGACCGCCCCGCCGTGGGCAAGCAGGACTTCCTCGATGCCGTGGACCGCATCATCGGAGGACTGGAGAAGAAGACCAAGGTGATGACCGAACAGGAGAAGCACAGCATTGCCCTCCACGAAGCTGGCCACGCCGCAGTGAGCTGGCTCCTGGAGCATGCCAACCCCTTGGTGAAAGTCACCATCGTGCCCCGCGGTCAGGCCCTCGGCGCTGCATGGTATCTGCCCGAAGAGCGCAACATCACCACCCGTGAACAGATGCTCGATGAGATATGTGCCACCCTCGGCGGACGTGCCGCCGAAGAACTCTTCACCGGCCATATTAGCAGCGGTGCCCTCAATGACCTTGAGACCGTGACGAAGCGCGCCTACGGCATGGTGGCCTATCTCGGTATGAGTGAGAGCCTTCCCAACCTGTGTTATTATGGACAGGACGGTGAGTACGGCTTCCAGAAACCCTATTCCGACGACACTGCCCGCCTCATAGACGAAGAGGTGAAGGCTCTCATCGCCGGTCAGTATGAGCGCGCCAAGCAAATCCTCACCGCCCACAAGGTCGAGCACAACACCTTGGCCGACCTCCTGCAGAGCGAGGAAGTCATCTTCGCCGCCGACGTTGAGCGCATCTTCGGCCCGCGCCCCTGGCAGAGCCGCGCCGACATCCTCCAGCAAGAAGAGAAAGAAAGAGTGGAGAAGCTGGCCGAAGAAAGAAGACCGGACAGCCCCGAACAATAGCGCAACAGGCATACCCCACAGCCTCACCCCGTCGCGGCTGCTTCGCACCGCGCCACCCCTCCCCGAATAGGGAGGGGAAATTACCCCTAAAGGTCGCCTTCCTCTCCCGAAACTCATAAACACATAATCTCATAAACACATAATTTCATAATTTCATAATTTCATAAACTAATAATCTCATAACCTCATAACCTCATAACCCTACAACCTTATCCCCCAAGCGCCCCTAACCCCAACCTTTAGCGGTATCTTCCCCTCCCTATTCGGGGAGGGGTGGCGGAGCACCGCAGGTGGCTCCGACGGGGTGAGGCTTTCCCTTTAGTGGTAATTTCCCCTCCCTATTCGGGGAGGGGTGGCGGAGCACCGCAGGTGGCTCCGACGGGGTGAGGCTTTGGGTAGTATGCTTCCCTATTTTCAATGAAAAACTTCATCCTTCGCGCCCTGACGGGCTTGTTATATGTAGTTCTCCTCGTAGGCTGCACAGTTCTCAGCCCGCTCACGGCTTATTTCTTCTATGCAGCAGTGGCCATGGCCTGCACATGGGAGTTCTGCCATCTTATGAACCGGCACTACGGCGCCACCCTCAATACGCCCATCGTAGCCTTCACCAGCGTGCTCCTTGTCAGTGCCTGTTGGCTCATGCGCATCGGCCAGACCGAGGGGTTGCAGCTCCTCCTCCTTGCCGGCGTGTCGCTCATCTTCCTCCTCATCTTTGAACTCTACCACGAGGCCGCCGACCCCCTGCGCAACTGGACGCTCTCCTTCGCTGCCATTCTCTACACGGCGGTGCCTTTCTCCCTGCTGCCCTTCATCGCTGTGAACTACGACGCCTATACCGGCGGCAACATCTACGAATGGATATACCCCCTTGCCCTCTTCATCTTCCTCTGGGCCAACGATACCGGCGCCTACCTCGTGGGCTCGCTCCTCGGACGCTACGTCCCCTATAAACTGTTTCCCCGCATCAGCCCCCACAAGAGCTGGGTAGGCAGCATCGGCGGCGGGTTACTCACGCTGCTGGCCGCCTATGCCGTGGCCTGTCTGCGCCCCGCCGACCTCGCCACGTGGCAGTGGCTCCTCACCGGTCTCGTCGTAGTGTTCTTCGGCACGTGGGGCGACCTCGTGGAGAGCCTCCTCAAGCGTCAGCTCGGCATCAAGGACAGCGGCCGCGTCCTCCCCGGCCACGGCGGTTTCCTCGACCGTTTCGACTCCGCCCTCCTCGCTATCCCTGCCGCCGTTATTTGTATTTTGTATCTCCTGAAATAGAGCCGAAGCCCCTGTATAAAAAGCCCTGCACATACGCCCTGCATATAAGAAGCCCCCGCCGTGAGTATCATTCTCGCCGGCGGGGGCTGCGCTTCGTATGGTGACGTATGCTGTATATGACTGTTTGCAGTCTTTACTTCACCACCTTCTTGCCGTTCTTGATGAACACGCCGCTCTGCTGTACGGCGCGGCGGCCCTGAAGGTCGTAAACAGTTGTCTGCTGTCCGTTGTCTGTTGTCTGTTGTCTTACAACACCTTCGGGCAGGTCGGTGCTCAACGCGATGTCAGAGCCGTCGCCCATGGCGGCCACGAGTTTGTAGTCCTGTGAGCGGAGGCTGGTGGGGAGGGTGAAGGTAAGGGTGTTGGCGAGGTAGGCGAGGTTGCCGTCCTTGTCGTACACCTTGAAACCTACGAGGCCTGTGGCTCCCGTGCCGTGGATGGTTACCTTGCCGGCTGCGGACACTTCGTAGTAGTAGTCCTTCATGCTGGGTTCTTCCGTATAGGCGGTATATTGCCCCACGTCTCCGGCACTGCCGCCGCCGAGGCCGTCGTCGGAGCGGCGCGTCTTCATCTCGCCCTCCTTATGGCCGGGGTAGGTGGCGGGGACGGGATCCACGCGATCTTCGATGAAGAGGATGTTGCCGAGTTTCTTGGGGAAGGAGTGCATATAGGCCAGCGTCTCGTCTATTTCCTGCTGCGTGGTGCTGACGCCCCAGTTGCTGCCGCCCTCGGAAACCTGCGTGTAGGGGAGGGGCACGAAGAAACCGTAGGTGGCGAAGAATTCGCTGAGGTCGGCATCGGCCACCTTGCACATGATGCGGGCCATCTTCAGGTATTCGTCACCGCCGTGTATGTTGCTGCGGTCGTCCTGGACCATGGGGTCGGCCATCAGCTCGGCGAACACGCGCTGATAGAAGTCGGGCTTGTGGCCGCAGACGTGGTAGTAGAGGTAGAGCTGATAGTACATGCGGGTGGTCTCCCAGATGTCGTGGAGGGTCCAGGGCTGGCGGTTGACGAAGTTGTCGAACACGGTCTGGGGAGCGGCGGCGCGCTGGGTGGTGCGGCCCTGATGATAGACCACCACGTTGCTGAAGAGGTTGTTGCTGGACTCCATCGTGCCTACCGTATAGATAAGGTTCTGGCGCAGGTGTCCGCACTCGTGGGCAGGGGCCCAGATGCCGCCGTCGCCCATCTCCTTGGCGTTCATGCAGGAGGAAATGGAACTCTCCATACACTCCACGCCGAAGAGGCCCGTCATCATCCAGCCGCCGATGTATTCGGCCTTGGAGAGGAAGTTGTAGATGTTGCGCTGCTTGTCGGAGATGCCGGGCATCCACGTGTCGTTGTAGCCCATCAGGTCGTTCTCAATATCCACCATATCGTCCCATTCCTTCATGAGGAGTTCCATGTCGGTGGGGCAGGCGCTCTGCGTGAGTTGGCTGTTGAAGCAGAAGACGAGATTCTTCGTCTTGATGTTCAGCACGTCGGAGTGCTTGAGGAGGTTCTTGCGCAGATGGGCCCATGTGGCGTTGTCGTGGCCGCGTGTCTTGTCGTAGTAGCCGTTGAGGTGGCCGCCTTCAAAGTGGATGCGCACATTGGGGATGGAGGCGAGGGAGGTCTTGAGGCCCGTGTCGTTGCTCTGGTAGAAGACGTAGAGCGTGGCTTCCTTGGAGAAGGAGAAGATGTTGACGCCCTTGCCCAGCGTCGTTGTCTCGCCGCTGGTGTTGGTGCCTTCCACCACTTCCAGTTGGAGGGTGCAACCGCTGGGCGCGCTCTGGTCGCAGAACACGGTGAGGATGTCGCCCTGCTTCACCACGATGCCCGTGGGGTTGCTCAGGCGGCCGAAGGCGTACCCCATGCCCATCTTGCTCTTGGAGTACATATAGTGCGTATAAACCTGATAGTCGGCCACGCGGAAGTCCTTGCTCATTGCGTCCTCCTCGCTCCACGTGTCGTTCTTCACCTTCAGGGCGATGCGGATGAGGTAGTCGGGCAGACCGTCGTTCTTCATCCGGGTGGTCAGCTCATCGTCGGTCAGGGAGGCGTATTCGGACTTCATCTCCGAGTACGAGGCGTCGGTGAAGTAGGCGTTCATCTTGCTTGTGTAAGTGCTGGCGTTGCTCTTGATGTCGTTGTAAGCCTGATAGGCCAACTGTGCCTCTTCAATCTCCTCGGCCGAGAGTTCGGTCTTGACGAACGTCCATTGCGCGGAAGAGCTGTCCTCCGCCGTGTTCACGACGTAGGGCAGGGGAGTGCCGGTGGGGGCGTTGGAGGGTATGGTATGCGTGAAGAAGGGGCTGCCCGTGTCGGAGCCGCTGATGTGGTAGGTGCGCTGCCAGGCCTCGGCGGTCTCGCTGACGGTGTAGTAGGACTTTTTCGTGGCGGAGGCATTCTGCGTGCTGCCGTTTCCCGTGCCGGAGGTGTAGGTGAAGTAGTGGCCCGTCTTCACGTTGCGGAAGGCATAGCGGCCGCTGCCGTCTTTCTCCATCACCCAGTATTGCGAGAAGTCTTCGGGGGAGGCTTCCAGCGCCAGCAGGCGGTTGTTGCCGTCCTCGCCTATCTGCCATCCCGACTCCACGTTGCGTATCTGCACCGTGATGCCGTCGGCGGGGCGCAGCATTCCGCCCACTTCGTCAAAGTGGTCCTTGAGTTCCTCTGCCGTGGGCATCGTCTCCACGGCCGTCATATTCCAGTCCGAGCAGGGGTTGTCGCCGTTCGTATTGTTGGCGGCCCAGTTCACCACCTTGTGGCCGGCGTCGTCGTGGAGGCACGACTTGTCGGCGAAGTTGGCGTTGGAGGATATCGTTACGAGTCCCTTCGTGGCCGTAGCCTTCACCGAGGCCTTGGCGTAGAGCGTGGCGCGGCCGGCAGCCGTGGTGTACTGTGCGCTGGCACCGCTGGCCGTCTGCACGAAGAGGCCCGTCTGGTAGTTGCGCAGGGCAATGCCGCCGCTGGCAAGGGGCTGCAGGAGCCACCACTGGGCCTCGTTGGCCTTGTTCAGCGTCTGCGATACCAACTTGTGGTCATTAGGGTCGGTTATCACCATCGACGTGGTGCGCTGGGAGGCAAAGCGGAAGAGGCCGCCCGATCTCAACTGGCGGTTTACCAGCGCGGCGCCCGTCAGGTTCTCGGACGAGCCCAGCGTTACGGCGTAGAAGGCGTGGTCGTTGTTGCCATCCACCTTCGTCGGTTCCTTCGTGCCGTAGCCCACCACGGTCTGGCCGTTGCCGTTGCCGTCGAGAATATAGCCGCCGGCACTCTTCAGCCACCAGTGGCCGCTCTGTGCGCATCGGCCCGTGCTGAAGGGGGCGCGCAGATTGATGTCGCCGGTAGTGCTGGCCACCTGGCTGTCCTCCGTGATGTCGCACAGCCAATGGCCGTAGCCCGTCATGATATAGTAGTCGGGGTTGCGGTCGTCCGAGGCGGCCACAAACTGGAAGAGGAAGCCGGCATTATCTGCCGTGATGTCGTCGCCGGCCATCAGCGGGGCGTTCGACTGGCGCAGCACGCCTTCCGAGGCCTTTTCATAGTTGTATGCCGCGCGGCCGCGGTTCATCATCAGATACCACTGGCCCGCCTTAAACGAGGCCGTGGGCGTGGCGTTCACCTTCGTTACGGTCTTGCCTACGAGGTCTTCTACTTGTCCGTACACGGCCGTGCTGCCACACATCAGTAGCATCATGCCGAGGCACACGCCTCTTGTCCAAATACTTTTAATGAGATTCATAA
>JAKSLT010000054.1 GCA_024401055.1 Bacteroidaceae bacterium
CTCCGCCGCAGGCGGACACGAGCGCAGCGAGGCACTCCCCCTTGGGGGAGCGGGGCGGGGGCTTTGCGTAGCGGGGCGGGGCCTCTCTTTAGGTTCTCTCCATCTTTCCTCCCCCGTCCTTACCGCCAGCGGCACCTTCGGCTACGGCATTGAGTACGCTGATTTTGTAGATTTCACCCGTCTCGGCGGCATCGTCGTCAAGGGCACCACCCTCCAGCCCCGGCAGGGCAACCCCTACCCCCGCATGGCCGAGACCGCTCAGGGCATGCTCAACTGCGTGGGCCTGCAAAACCCCGGCGCAGAATACTTCTGCCGTAACATCTACCCCGCCATACGCCATCTGCCCACCAACATCATCGTAAATGTCAGCGGAAGCTCACCCGATGACTATGCAGAATGCGCCCGCCTCATCAATGCGCTCGACGACATTCCCGCCATCGAACTCAACATCTCCTGCCCCAACGTGAAGGACGGCGGCATGGCCTTCGGCACCACCTGCGAAGGTGCTGCCAGCGTCGTCAAGGCCGTGCGCAAGGCTTATCATAAGACGCTAATAGTCAAACTTTCGCCCAACGTCACCTCTATCGCTGATATAGCACGCGCCGTAGAGGCCGAAGGTGCCGATTCCGTAAGCCTCATCAACACTTTGATGGGCATGAGCATCGACATCGAGCGCCGCCAGTCGCGCCTCAGCATCGGCACCGGCGGACTCAGCGGCCCCTGCATCAAACCCGTGGCCGTGCGCATGGTACATCAGGTCGCCAAAGCCGTGAAGATACCCGTCATAGGCCTCGGCGGCATCGCCACGGCCGAGGATGCCATAGAATTTCTCATGGCCGGCGCCACCGCCGTGCAGATAGGCACCGCCAATTTCCTCGACCCCGCCGTCTCCGTCAAGGTGGCCGACGGCATAGACCGGTGGCTCCACTCCCACGGCGTGGCCGACATCCACGACATCATCGGCTGCATCTGACGCCGTCGCCCTTCCTCCGAAGAAAAAAAGCTCCAAAACGCCTCATTCCGCGAATTATTTTCGCTCCGCATGACCCTTTTAGCTGCGGCAGCCGAGATATTTCGCAGGATGAGGCCTCTTTTTTTTGGCAATGATATACTTTTGGGCACAAACCTATCACTATTTTTTATCCCGAATTAGCGAATTACAGGGAAAACGCATCAAATAGATTGTTTTATACTTTTAGCATATTATTAGCCCTGTGAGGAGGCTGGAAGCCTCTACTATGAGGAATACTGTTAGTAAGATGAGGCTGGAAGCCTCTACTTTGAGTAACCCGGGACGAAGTCTCGGGCCTTAACCTCGCGTCTCCTTGTCTGGCTGGAAGCCAGTACCTTGGGATAGGGTCTTACCGCCTCCCGCCTGGAGGTACTGGCCTCCAGCCAGTTCATAAGTGCGACAGCCGAGTTCCCGAGACTTCGTCCCGGGTTACTCACCGCTCACTGCGTCCGCTGTATTGGCTTCCAGCCAATCCTCTTTCAGTTCCCTATGTCGCTGAGCGTACAACAAGCATTCCTAAAAGCAGATTGCCTCCAAAATCTATTAGATGCGTTTTTCCTGATCGAATTAAAGAATTATTCCTGTTCATTCAACTTTCATCATTTATGAATTGTTAGAATTACAATGCGGGGCATTGCCGAATTATACCGCAGGATTCGGGCTGCATCGTGCAGTCAATTCTAACAATTCCATATCACACGGCTAACGAAATAATTCTTTAATTCGCTAATTCGGGATAAAATAAAATTATGTGCCGATTTGTATATCGTTTTCCTTCTTTTTCGCGGTCGCAGCGAAAGGGAACTAAGCCGCCGAGAATGACGCCTTGTCCGCTTTTTGCCGTCGTTTCTTCCCTTTTAATTCGCCTTGCGCCGCTTTGCCGTGGCCTTAGTTCCCTTTTAATTTCCATTCCCGCGCATGACGATGGGACGGATACGGACTTGGGACGCACTTGTTCCCATTTAATTTTCACTTGTCCCGATTTAATTTTGAGTAAATGGGAAGAAGGAAAAATTAAATCGGAACTAATTCAAATTAAATGGGAAGTAGTTGAAATTAAATGGGAACTAATTCGAATTAAATGGGAAGTAATTTCATCCCTATTATGGTACAAGACGCATTGCGCCGCAAGTCCCGGCAAGGACTTGCGGCGCAATGGGTTATCGAAGTGAAGGAGTTTTTACTCAGGCCTTGGGCATGGATTCGGCTTCCCGCTTTTCCTTGAAGAGTATGGCGAAAAGCACGAGCACTACGAGGGCATAGGCAGCGAAGACGAACCACGACGTGCGCCAGCCTTCGATGACGGGTTCCACGGGGGTCTGCGGGAGACTATAGACGTAGTTGTTGATGACGCGGCCGGCGACTACGGTGCCAAGGGAGGCGCCGAGGCCGTTGGTCATGAGCATGAAGAGACCCTGGGCCGAGGAACGGATGCCTTCGTCGGTGTTCTGGTCCACGAAGAGGGCGCCGCTGATGTTGAAGAAGTCGAAGGCTACGCCATAGACGATGCATGAGAGCACGAACATCCACACGCCGGGGCCGGGGTTGCCGGTGCCGAAGAGGCCGAAGCGGAGCACCCAGGCGAGCATGGAAATCATCATCACCTTCTTGATGCCGAAGCGCTTCAGGAAGAAGGGAATGAGGAGGATGCAGCACGTCTCGCTTATCTGGGAGAGGGATATGAGGATGTTGGCGTGCTGCACGCCGAAGGTGGAGGCGTAGTCGGGAATGTCCTTGAAGGCCGTGATGTAGGGGTTGGCGTAGCCGTTGGTAATCTGGAGGCTCACGCCGAGGAGCATGGAGAAGATGAAGAAGATAGCCATGCGTTTCTGGCGGAAGAGAGCGAAGGCGTCGAGGCCGAGAGCCTGAACGATGCTCGCGCCCTTCTCACTCTTGGAGACGGGACAGGCGGGGAGCGTCTGGGCATATATGGCCAGCACCACGCTGAGCACGCCGCTGACGATGAACTGGTTGCTGTTGCCTTGGAAGCCCATGAGATCAACGGCCCACATGGTGCATATAAAGCCGACGGTGCCGAATACGCGGATGGGAGGGAAGGCCTTCACCGTGTCCATGCCGGCGCGGGTGAGGGCGTTGAAGGCTACAGAGTTGGTGAGGGCGATGGTGGGCATGAAGAAGGCCACGCTGAGGGCGTACATGCCGAACACGAGGCCGAAGGAGGGTTGCTCCTGCATGCCGTATAGGCCGGCGGCCACCATGAAGATGCCGGCGAAGAGATGGCAGAGGCCGAGGAGGCGCTGGGCGGGAATCCAGCGGTCGGCAACGATGCCCATGAGGGCGGGCATGAAGATACTTACGATGCCTTGCATGGCATAGAAGAGCCAGATACTTTCTGCAAAGCCGGCGGAGGCGAGGAAATTGCCCATCGAGGTGAGGTAGGCACCCCAGACGGCGAACTCCAGAAAGTTCATGGCGACAAGTCGAAGACTGAGCTTATTCATAAGGTTGGTTCTATAAATTAATTTTCTCTTTCATGTAGGGTAGGATTCTATGCTCGGTCGCTTTTGGTCTCTTTCTCGTAACTTTCTTCCTTTCATTCAGTCACGTAGCCCGCTACGCTCCTTCATGAAAGAAAGAAATCTATACTTTTGGGCGTTTCCAAAAGTCGGAAGAGCCGCAAAACCGCCGCGAGCTAATTTATAGAACCTACCTTTATATAATTTTGTGTATGATTTACGGAAAATGCGTTGCAAAATTACAAAATATTGATGAGAATACAAAATAATGTCCGCAATAATTTTCAAAATCTCGTATTCCTCTTTTCGGGAAAGGGATAAGGGAGGGGGGGGTATGAAGGCAATGATAGCTTGTGGGCGCAAAGCAATCATTGTTATTTATCCCGAATGAAAGGGAAAACGCACCAAATAGATTGTTTTATACTTTTAGCATATTATTAGCCCCGTGAGGAGGCTGGAAGCCTCTACTATGAGTAACCCGGGACGAAGTCTCGGGGGTTAACCTCGCGTCTCCTTGCCTGGCTGGAAGCCAGTACCTTGGGAGAGGGCTTATCGTGTCACGCCTATAGGTACTGGCCTCCAGCCAGTTCATAAGTGCGACAGCCGAGTGCCCGAGACTGCGTCCCGGGTTACTCATCGCTCACTTCGTTCGCTGTATTGGCTTCCAGCCAATGCTCTATCGCTTTCCTACGTCGCCGGGTGTACTATAGCACGCCTAAAAGCATTTTGCCTCCCTAATTAATTTAATGCGTTTTCCCTGTCCCGAATGAAAGAATTAGAGAATTATTCCATCGTAAAATGCGGGAATGAACAATGCGGGGCATGGCCGAGTAGCTCATCAGCATTCAAAATCATAATAATCATAAGGTATCATAATATTCATCATAACCTGCGCAGCGGCCTACGGCGTTATGAAGATTTATATGATGAATTATGATTTTTATGATTTCCCTTTCCGCCCGGCAACGCGAGGAGATTGACACCGCAGGCTCCGGGCTGCACCGTGCAGCCAAATCCAACAATTCCCGATTTGAATATATACGTCCCTTGCCACGGCGACGGCGAATTTTTGCGGAAAGAGGACAAAAAGTTAGAGGGAGAGGCGAAGATTTCACCGAGGAAGTGTTGGAAATGTGGGAAAAATGTAGTAACTTTGCAGCGGAATATTATTTTATTTATAAAACGCGATATGATATACCCTGAAAATCTAGAAAAGAAGATAGGTTTCACGGAAATCAGGACCCAACTGCGAGGGCGTTGCATGTCCACGCTCGGCACAGAATGGGTGGATGAGCACGTGGGCTTCTCTTCTGACTTTGACGAAGTGAAAGAGAAGCTGGCCCAGGCGTCGGATTTCCGCCGGCTGACGGAGGAAGAAGACGAGGCCGGCGACGTGCAGTTCTACGACGTGAGACAGGCGCTGATGCGCATCCGTCCCGACCGCACGTACATGGAAGAGATTGAGCTCTTCGACCTGAAGCGCTCACTGCAGACCGTGGGAGCGATATGCAAGATGGTCACCCCCGCCGACGCAGCGCGCCAGACTCCCCCTCAAAGGGAGGAATACGTAACACCTCTCCGCAGGAGGGCAAGCGAGCAAAGTCAGGAGGGAACCTACCCTGCCCTGGCTCGCATGGCGGAGGGCATAGAGTGCCACCCGGAACTCGTGAAGATGATAGACGGCGTGCTCAACAAGTACGGCAAAGTGAAAGACACGGCCTCGGCCGAGCTGCTGAGCATCAGGCATCAGATAGAGGTGTCGAGCCGCAACGTGAACCACTCGCTGCGCGCCATCGTGCAGGAAGCACAGGAAGAAGGCTACATCGACCGCGACGTGTCGCCCACGCTGCGCGACGGACGCCTCGTGATACCCGTGGCTCCGGCACTGAAGAGAAAGATAAAAGGCATCATCCACGACGAGAGCGCCACGGGCAAGACTGTGTTCATTGAGCCGGCTGACGTAGTAGAGGCCAACAACCGCATACGTGAGCTCCGCGCCCAGGAGAAGCGCGAGATAATGCGCATCCTGCAAGAACTGACGTCGGCCGTGCGTCCGCACCTGCAAGACCTGCTCGCCGGCCAGCGCTTCCTGGCACACGTGGACTTCCTCCGCGCCCTCACGACTTGGGCAGAGTCTGCCGGAGCCGTAGTGCCCCACGTCGTCAACGGTTCCGCCCTCGACCTCGTGCAGGCCCGCCACCCGCTGCTGCAGCAGAGCCTGGAAAGGAAGGGCGGCAAGATAGTGCCCCTGGACATCCGCCTGCAAGGCAACCAGCGCATCCTGCTCATCTCCGGCCCCAACGCCGGCGGTAAGAGCGTCACGCTCAAGACGGTGGGACTGCTGCAATACATGCTGCAGTGCGGACTGCCCGTGACAGTGAGGGAAAACAGCACGATGGGCGTGTTCCGCGACATTATGATAGACATAGGCGACGAGCAAAGCCTGGAAGACGACCTCAGCACCTACTCCTCGCACCTGCTGAACATGAAGACGATGATGAAGCGCAGCACCCTGCTCTCGCTCATCCTCATCGACGAGTTCGGCGGCGGCACGGAGCCCCAGATAGGCGGTGCGCTGGCCGAGGCCATCCTGCAGCGGCTGGTAAGGCAGGGTGCCATGGGCGTCATCACCACCCACTACCAGAATCTGAAGCACTTCGCCGAGAGCACGGATGCCGTGGTGAACGGCGCCATGCTCTACGACCGCAACCTCATGCAGCCGCTCTTCGTGTTGCAGGTGGGCCACCCCGGCTCAAGCTTCGCCATAGAGATTGCCCGCAAGATAGGACTGCCCGAAGAGGTGATATCCTACGCCTCCGACCTCGTGGGGAAAGACTACGTGATGAGCGACAAATACCTGCAAGACATCGTGCGCGACAAGGTGTATTGGGAAAACAAGCGCCGCCACATCCACGAGCGCGAGAAGAAGCTTGAGGCCACCCTTGCCGGCTACGAGCAGGACATGCAGAAACTGCAGCAGGACCGCAAGCGCATCCTTGGCGACGCGCGTCAGGAAGCCGAGCAGCTCATACAGGAAAGCAACGCCCGCATCGAGCGCACCATACGCGATATCAAGGAGGCGCAGGCCGAGAAAGAACGCACGCGAGAAGTGCGCCAGGAACTGGCCGAATTCAGAGAAGAAATCAAGGAAGACTCTGCCTCCAACGACGCCATCGACCGCAAGATGGAGCAGATACGCCGGCGACAGGAACGCCGCGCCGCCCGCAAACAGCAGATGGTGCAGGAGACGGAAGACTGGAAAGCCATCGCCGCCGAACAGGGCGGACAGCCCGGCACATCGGACATTGCACAGGCTGGCGCAGCTCTGGAAAAAGTGCTGAGCGGTATCACCGGCAAGAAACCCATTGAGGCCGGCGACACCGTGAGACTGAAAGGCCAGCACACAGTAGGCAGAGTGGACGCCGTGACGGGACGACTGGCCCGCGTGCTTTTCGGCGTGGTTTACACCAGCGTGCCTATTGCCAAGCTGGAACACGCCGAGCCTCCGAAACCCGACGTCCTGCATCAAGGCAGTACGTTCGTGAGCCGCGACACCCGCGACATGATGCGCGAGAAAGCCCTCAACTTCAAACCCGAGATAGACCTGCGAGGCATGCGAGGCGACGAGGCACTGACACACGTGAGCCTCTTCATCGACGATGCCATACAATGCGAACAGGCCCGTGTGCGCATCCTCCACGGTACGGGCACCGGTGCCCTCCGTCAGATGGTGAGGCAGTATCTCGGCACAGTGCCCGGCGTGAAGAAGTTCCACGACGAGCACGTACAGTTCGGCGGCGCCGGCATCACGGTGGTGGAGTTTGAGTAAAAGACCCTCCCCCGACCCTCACAGACCCTCCCCCGACCCCTCGGCATTTTGGCCGTCGCCAAAAGCAAAGGGCGGGGAGTATATGCTTACGAGCGATAACTCATAATTCATAATTTACTAATCTTAACCTTACCCCACAAACCCAATCCATTCCCCGCCCTTTAGGGAAGGGTTAGGGGGGGTCTCCACCTCCCCCATTCTATTCCCCTCCATTTAGGGAGGGGTTAGGGGTGGGTCTTATGTATTGGGGGGCTTCTATATGCAAGATTTCATTCATCTTCACGTCCACACACAGTACTCCTTGCTTGACGGGCAGGCCGCCATACCCAAGCTCATTGACAAAGCCCTGAAAGATGGCATGAAAGGCATGGCCATCACCGACCACGGCAACATGATGGGCGTGAAGGAATACTATAACACCATGCACGCCCTGCGCGGCAAGGCAAAGGATGGCATTGCCAAGGCTCAGGAGGTGCTCGACAATCCCGAGAGTAACGAGGAAGAACGATTGAAGGCTGTTGACACGATAGCCAAAGAGCAGCGCGTACTGGACTTCCGCATGATATTCGGTTGCGAGGTCTATGTGGCGCGCCGCAAGAAGGAACTGAAAGAAACCAAGGAAGACCGCTCCGGCTGGCACCTCATTCTGCTGGCAAAAAACGAGCAAGGCTATCATAACCTCATACGCCTCGTGAGCCGTGCATGGGTTGACGGAGAATACTACAGGCCCCGCACCGACCACGAGGACATGGAGCGTTTCCATGAAGGAATTATCTGCTGCTCGGCATGTATCGGCGGCGAAGTACCACAGAAGATACTGGCGGGCGATATAAAGGGAGCTGAGGAGTCCATCCTGTGGCACAAACAACTGTTCGGCGACGACTACTATCTGGAACTGCAGCGCCACGAGGTAAAAGACCCCACGCAGAGAGCCAACCGCGAGACTTTCCCCTTGCAACAGCAGTGCAACGAAGTACTCATCCAGATGGCCCACAAGCACGGGATAAAGCTCATCTGCACCAACGACTCGCACTTCGTCGATGAAGAAAACGCCGAAGCCCACGACCGCCTCATCTGCCTTTCCACCGAAAAGAAGGTGGACGACCCCGACCGCATGCTCTACTCCAAGCAGGAATGGTTCAAGTCCCGCGCCGAGATGAACGAAATCTTCGCCGACGTGCCTGAGGCCCTCAGCAACACGTTGGAGATATGCGGCAAGGTCAGCGAGTACTGCATCGACCACGACCCTATCATGCCCAACTTCCCCATCCCCGCCGACTTCGGCACGGAGGAGGAGTATCGCCAAAGAATCACGGAGAAGGAACTCTTCGACGAGTTCACACAAGACGAAAACGGCAACGTCGTGCTCACCGAGGAAAAGGCCTTGGCCAAAATCCACAAGCTCGGCGGATACGACAAGCTCTATCGCATCAAGTTCGAGGCCGACTACCTGGCCAAGCTCACCTACGAAGGCGCCCGCAAACGCTACGGCGACCCACTGCCCGACGACATCGCCGAACGTATCAAGTTTGAGCTGCACATCATGAAGACCATGGGCTTCCCCGGTTACTTCCTCATCGTGCAGGACTACATCCGGGCAGCCCGTGAAGAGCTCGGCGTGAGCGTAGGTCCCGGCCGTGGCTCAGCAGCAGGCAGCGTGGTGGCCTACTGCCTCTGGATTACGGACGTTGACCCCATGAAGTACAACCTCCTCTTCGAGCGTTTCCTCAACCCCGACCGTATTTCCTTGCCCGATATCGACGTGGACTTCGACGATGACGGCCGTGGCCGCGTGCTCGACTGGGTCACGCAAAAGTATGGCGCCGAAAAGGTGGCCCATATCATTACCTACGGCACAATGGCCACGAAAATGGTCATCAAGGACGTGGCCCGCGTGCAGAACGTCCCCATCGCCGAAAGCAACCGCCTCTGCAAACTCATCCCCGACCGCATGCCCGACGGCCCGGACGGCAAGCCGCTCAAGATGAACCTTCAGAACTGTATTAACGTGGTCAGGGAACTTCAGGAAGCCGAGACGTCCAGCGACCCCGCCATCCGCGACACCCTGCGCTACGGCAAGATGCTCGAAGGCTCCATCCGCGGCACCGGCGTACATGCTTGTGGCACGATTATCTGCCGCGACCCCATCAGCGACTGGGTGCCCGTCAGCACGGCCGTTGATAAGGAGACTCAAAACAAAGTCCTCTGCACACAATATGACGGACACGTCATTGAGGAGACCGGCCTAATCAAAATGGACTTTCTCGGCCTCAAGACGCTATCCCAAATCCGTGAAGTCGTTGAGGCCATACGCCTGTCGCTCGGCCTCGAAATCGACATCGACCACATTGACATCAACGACCAGATAACCTATCAGCTCTATCGCGACGGCCTCACCACCGGCACCTTCCAGTTCGAGTCCAACGGCATGCAGACCCATCTGCGCAATCTCCAGCCCGACTGCTTCGAAGACCTCATCGCCATGAACGCCCTCTACCGTCCGGGCCCCATGTCCTACATCCCCGACTTCATCGACCGCAAACAAGGCCGCAAACCCGTGATGTACGACATCCCCATCATGAAGGACTATCTTCAGGATACCTACGGCATCACCGTGTATCAGGAGCAAGTCATGCTGCTCTCCCGCCTCCTCGCCAACTTCACACGCGGCGAGAGTGATGCCCTGCGTAAGGCTATGGGCAAGAAGAAGAAGGCCATCGTCGATAAGATGAAGCCTAAATTCATCGAGGGAGGCAAGAAAAACGGCCACGACCCCAAAGTGCTGGAAAAGATATGGGCCGACTGGGAAGCCTTCGCCTCCTATGCCTTCAACAAGTCCCACGCCACATGCTACTCTTGGGTGGCCTTCCAGACGGCATGGCTCAAGGCCAACTTCCCCTCGCAGTTCATGGCCGGCACCATGAGCCGCGCCCTCGACAACATCAGCGACATCACCAAGTTCATGGACGAATGCAAAGCCATGCGCATCACCGTGCTCGGCCCCGACGTCAATGAGAGCTACCTCAAGTTTGGCGTCAACCACGTCGGACAGATACGCTTCGGGCTTGGCGCCATCAAGGGACTTGGCAGCAGCGTCGTGGAAACCATCATCGCAGAGCGCAATGCCGGCGGGCCCTACACCAGCATCTTCAACTTCGTGGAGCGCCTCAACCCCTCGCAAGTCAATCGCAAAGCTCTCGAGTGCCTCTCACTGGCCGGCGCCCTCGATTGCTTCACAGACATCAGCCGCGAGCAATACTTTGCCCCCACGGGCCGCGACACCCTCTATCTCGACACGCTCATCAACTACGCCCAGAAGTATCATGCGGACAAGGCCCAGGCCCAGCAGTCGCTTTTCGCCGACGAGGAAGAGATAGAAATCGCCAAGCCTACTCCCCCTGCGCAGTTCTCCAGATGGTCCGACCTCGAGCGCCTCAATAAAGAGAAAGACCTCGTCGGCATATACATCTCCGGCCATCCCCTCGACGCCTACCGGGTGGTGCTGCAAAACATGTGCAACCTGAAAGCCTCACAGCTCGGCGAGACAGAGGGCTTCATAGGCAAGGACGTCACCCTCGCCGGCATCGTTACCGACGTGCGTACAGGACTCAGCAAAAAATCCGGAAAACCATACGGCTTCGTAAAGATAGAAGACTTCACCGGCAGCGGCGAGATAAGTCTCTTTGGAGACGACTGGGCCAAATGGAACGGCCATCTGCAGGTGGGCTACTCCGTCTTCATCACCGCCCGCATAGAGAGCCGCCGATGGGACCCCAGCCAGGCCGACATGCGCATCGGCAACATCGAGTGGCTCAGCGACGTCAAGGAAAAGAAGATACGCAACATCTGTATCGTTGCCGATGCCTACACGTTAGCCTCAAACTTCATCGAAGAGTTCTGCCAGCTCGTCGAAAACAACCCCGGCCCCACAGAACTGCAATTCCTCATCTACGACAGGAAAACCGGCGGAAACGTCAACCTGCGAAGCTCCGACTACCGCATAAGCGTCAATCCTCCCCTCCTGCGTTTCCTCGAAGACAACGACATAAGCTACCATATCAACAATTAGCGCCATGACACCCTACTCCCCACCCATACCATCGGCCACAACGGGGCCCTACGTCATCTGCATCGGCCGGCAACTCGGCAGCGGCGGCCGCCAGATTGGCAAGCTCCTTTCCCAGAAACTCGGCATGGCATACTACGACAGCGAAATTCTCTCGCTCGCTGCCGACCACAGCGGCATAAGCAGAGAGGTATTCCTCCGTTCCGACGAACACAAGGGCATCCTGCACCATGTGCTCAGCGCCTTGTCGCCCTCACCGCTCGCCCCCACGGAAATCTACGGCAACCAGTTCGACCCCGACCATCTCTTCCAGCTTCAGAGTCAGGCCATACAAAAAGCCGCGGGTGAACACTCGTGCATCTTCATCGGCCGTGCCGCCGACTACGTGTTGCGCCATCACCCCCGCTGCATCAGCGTGTTCATCAGCGCCAACGCCGAAGACCGTTGCCGCCGCATCATGGAGAAAGAGAAGGTCAACCGCGCCACGGCACTGCGCATGCTTGAAATCGGAGACCGCAAGCGCGCCGACTTCTACAACTTCTACACACAAGGCACGTGGGGAGCGGCAGACACCTACCATCTTTCCATCAACTCCTCCACTCTCGGCATCGCCGCCACAGCCGACGTCATCGCCGAGTTCGCAAAGAAGACTCTTAAAATCAATTAAACGACCTTAACCTTAACTTTAACTTTAACCTTAACCTTGACCTTGACTTTAGCCTTAACGTTCGCCACCCGAATTATCGAAACCTCAATATCCTAAACACACAATAATAATATAATGAAAGGAAACATAGGAATAACCACAGAGAACATCTTCCCCGTCATCAAGAAGTTCCTCTACTCCGACCACGAAATCTTCCTCCGCGAAATCGTGGCCAACGCCGTCGATGCCACGCAGAAGCTACGCACCCTCTCCTCTAAGGGCGAGTTTCAGGGCGAGCTCGGCGACCTCACCGTCAACGTTTGCCTCGACAAGGAAGCCGGCACCCTCACCATCTCCGACCGCGGCATTGGCATGACCGCCGAAGAAGTGGATCGCTACATCAACCAGATAGCCTTCTCCGGCGCCACAGACTTCCTCGAGAAGTACAAGGACGACGCAGCCGCCATCATCGGCCACTTCGGCCTCGGTTTCTACTCTTCCTTCATGGTGGCCAAGAGCGTCGATATCGTCACCCTCTCATGGCAGCCCGGCGCCAAGGCCGTCAAGTGGACATGCGACGGCAGCCCCGCCTTCGAACTGGAAGACACCGACAAGGCCGACCGCGGCACCGACATCGTCCTCCACATCGACGACGACTGCAAGGAATTCCTTGAGAAATACCGCATCGAGCAGCTCCTCAAGAAATACTGCAAGTTCCTCCCCGTAGAGATTGCTTTCGGCAAGAAGACAAAATGGGAAGACGGTCAGGAGAAGGAAACCGACGAGCTCAACGTCATCAACGACACCCATCCCCTCTGGACCCGCAAGCCCGCCGAACTCAAGGACGAAGACTACACAGCCTTCTACAAGCAGCTCTACCCCATGCACGACGATCCCCTCTTTTGGATTCACCTCAACGTAGATTACCCCTTCAACCTCACGGGCGTGCTCTACTTCCCCAAGATCAAGAACCAGCTCGACGTGCGCCGCAACGGCATACAGCTCTATTGCAACCAAGTCTTCGTCACCGACCAGGTGGAGAACATCGTCCCCGACTTCCTCACCCTCCTCCACGGCGTCATAGACTCCCCCGACATTCCCCTCAACGTCTCGCGCTCCTATCTCCAGAGCGACGCCAACGTCAAGAAAATCTCCGGCTACATCACCAAGAAAGTCGCCGACCGCCTCAAGCAGATTTTCCGTCAGAACCGCGAGGATTTCGAAAAGAAGTGGGACGACCTCAAGCTCTTCATCCACTACGGCATCCTCTCCGAGATGGACTTCTACGACAAGGCCAGCGACTTCGCTCTCCTCAAGGATACGGAAGGTAAGTACTACACCTACGCCGAATACCAGGAGTTCATCAAGGACCAGCAGACCGACAAGGACGGCACCCTCGTATGCCTCTACACCCACGACCCAGCCCTCCATCATGCCCAGATAGAGACCGCCCGCCTCAAAGGCTACAACGTCCTCCTCCTCGACGGCCAGCTCGACGCCCCCCTCGTCTCCACCCTCGAGCAGAAGTGGGTGATGGACGAAAACCAAAACCAAAACGAAAACGAAAACAAGCGTCAGGTACGCTTCACCCGCGTAGATGCCGACACCATCGACCGCCTCATCGCCAAGGACTCCGCTCCCGAGCAGACCGAGGAAGAGAAAAAAGCCGCCGAGGCCCTCACCAAAGCCTTCGAAGGCCTCCTTCCCAAGCTCGACAAGACCGAGTTCACCGTACAGGCCGCAGCAGCAGGCCCCGACGCCATGCCCCTCATCGTCACTCAGAGCGAATACATGCGCCGCATGAAAGAGATGAGCCAGCTCCAGCAAGGCATGTCCTTCTATGGCGACCTCCCCACAGCCTACAGCCTCGTCCTCAACACCGACCACCGCCTCGTCAAGGCCGTGCAGGCCAACGAAAAGCCTGAAGAGAGCCCCCTCATCCCCCAGCTCATCGACCTCGCCCTCCTACAGGCCGGACTCCTCAAGGGCCAAGCCCTCACCCAGTTCATCAAGCGCAGCGTGGACCTCATCTGACCGCCATTACTTTTTATTTTTTACTTTTTACTTTTTACTTAAAAACATATGCAAAACAGAAAGCGCATCCACCTCTGCCTCGCACACATGAGCGACGGAGGACTCGAACAGAAGTACATCAAGGAAGCCTTCGACACAAACTGGGTAGTACCCCTCGGCCCCAACGTCAATGGCTTTGAGAAAGACCTCGAAGACTTCGTCAATACCACGTCCCACGAAGACACAAAGAACGACAAGCGCGTAGTAGCTCTCTCCGCCGGCACCGCCGCCGTACACCTCGCCCTCATAGCCTGCGGCGTGAAGCCCGGCGACGAAGTGCTCGTGCAGAGCTTCACCTTCTGCGCCTCAAGCCATCCCGTCACATATCTCGGCGCCAAGCCCGTCTTCATAGGCTCCGAGCCCGACACATGGAACATGGACCCCGTCCTCCTCGAGACCGCCATCCGCGACCGCATCGACAAGACAGGCCGCAAGCCCAAAGCTATCATCCCCGTTGCACTGTACGGCATGCCCTACGACTGCACGCGCATCATGGAAATAGCCGGCCGCTACGGCATCCCCGTCATAGAAGACGCCGCCGAAGGCTTCGGCTCCCGCTTCAACGGCCGCGTGCTCGGCACCTTCGGCCGCTACGGCGTACTCAGCTTCAACGGCAACAAAATGATTACCACCTCCGGCGGCGGCGCACTCATCACCCCCGACGAAGACGAATGGCGCCGCATCATGTGGTACGCCACGCAGGCCCGCGAGAGCTACCCCTACTACCAGCACGAAGAAATAGGCTACAACTACCGCATGAGCAACATCTGCGCCGGCATCGGCCGCGGCCAGATGACAGTGGCGGAGCAGCACATCGCCCACCACAAGCACGTCCAGGCCCTCTATGAAGAACTCCTCGCCCCCGTAGCGGGCGTAAGCATGCACAGCCAGCCCCAGCCCCAGCCCGGCGCTGAGTACGACAGCAATTACTGGCTCTGCACCCTCACCCTCTCCCCCACCCTCCGCATCAAGGGCCAGGAAGACGCCTACAAGACCGTAGTGACCGGCGCCGTAGGCGGAGCCGCCGGCGTCATCCATGCCGCTGACACCGCCACCACCGACTGCCAGCCCAACGACAACGTAGAAGCCCTGCGCGTATGGCTTGACAAATGCCAGGTAGAGGCGCGCCCCGTGTGGAAGCCCATGCACAGGCAGCCCGTCTATCGCCACGCCGCAGTATATACGAACCACATAGAAGAAGACATCTTCAAAAAAGGCCTGTGCCTCCCCGCCGGCCCCTACGTATCGGACGACGACGTGCGCTACATCGCCGACTGCATCAAGGAAGCCATCGTAAGGGAATAGCGTGGCGGCGCCCGCAACGCCCGCCATACGGCAAAAGAAAAACGCACGACAAGGCAGGAGCCCGCTACCACAGCCCGGCTCCTGCCTTAATATATGTAAGACTTCGCCGAGAAATAAGGACAGCCCCCTCCAACTCCCCAGCCTCTCTCCGGCTTCGCCATCTCTCCCCGGTTGGGGAAAGAGTCCGCTCTCGAGCGGGGGGAGAGCCCAAGAGCGAAAGAAAACAGGACTCCCCCCCCGCTCGGGTGGATAAGAGGGGTGCATTTCCCGCGAAGCGGCCTATTATTTCCCGCCCGCAAGGCGGCTCTATTTCTCGGCGCCAGCCGACAAGAGTTCTCTATCTTGTTGCTTCGCAAGAAATATCACGGCTTCGCCGGAAATATATTTTTAAGGAAATAATTTTCAGAGATATTTCCCGCGAAGCGGCCTATTATTTCCCGCCCGCAGGGCGGCCTTATTTCTCGGCGACAGCCGACAGAGTGATTCTTTCTTGTTGCTTCGCAAGAAATAGTACGGCTTCGCCGGAAATATATTTTTAAGGAAATAATTTTCAGAGATATTTCCCGCGAAGCGGCTTATTATTTCCAGCCCGCAGGGCGGCTCTATTTCTCGGCGCCAGCCGATAGAGTCATTCTTTTGTCGGCTCCGCCGAGAAATAGAGCGGCTTCGCCGGAAATATTTTTTTAAGGAAATAAGTTCCAGTCCTATTTCCCGCGAAGCGGCTTATTATTTCCCGCCCGCAGGGCGGCTCTATTTCTCGGCGCCAGCCGACAAAACTCTACCCCTCGCAAACGAACGCCTTCCTACCCGCTCCAGCCATCTAAAATTTATTCCTGATTTATTCCTAATTTATGTAGCGCCGCAGGCAACCCTTTTGTCAAAATTTTTTACAATTT
>JAKSLT010000055.1 GCA_024401055.1 Bacteroidaceae bacterium
TACGAAATTCTTCTTTAACACAATTATCTGCCCCCAGCTTTTTTCCACTGAGCCCGTATCTTCCACGTGTTGACAAGACGCTTACTGTAGAAGAAATACAAAATAATTTCACAGATGGTGTCGTGCGAGGTAATATCCTTGAGTTTAAGACCACTATCAATGACCGTAACGCAGTATTGTTCCAAACAGTCAAGTACCTGTCTGCAATGCGTATTAAGGGAATTGCATTGCCATCAAATATCCTTTTGGTTTCTTGCAACAACAAACGTATTTACGTCTATAGCTCAAATGACTATCTCTCAGATATAGAGAAAGTGTACATAGGTGCCGCTTCTAAAGACAATAGCGGGTTTACATGTAACTCTGCTGACGAAGAGATTGATTTTTCAAATCCCATTGGTCAGGAACGTATCGTAGAATTGCTGCGAAGCAAGAACTACACTAAAATCCATATTGATGAGAATTGCATCGTAGGTTGGGCTCGTCGTTATTACTCGGAAAGGCCTCACGCGCGAAAGCAAGACTTTATTGGCGACAACACAGGAAGAAACAAAACATTAGGAGAAATTCGGCAGCCCGATCTGTTCCGGGATTTGATTTACCCATACACTCAAGATTCAAACAAGAAGTTTGAATACTTGATGGATAAGTTGAATGACACCCTACAGAAGAAGAACCTTGGGGCCTTCTATACTCACCCTCGTTATGCAGAGAAATCTTTGGAGCTTGTTCGTAAGGCAATAAAGAGAGTACCAGAAGGGAATGACTACATCATCCTTGACAGATGCGCAGGCACGGGCAACCTGGAGCGTTTTATGACTGAAGAGGAATTGCAGCATACGATTGTTTCAACAATTGAATACTACGAATACAAAGTATTATTAGAGACTTTCGGAGACAAAGTTAGGCACATCATACCGCCTGTTGAGGTTCAGGAAACATTCAATGCAGGGCTTGTGCGTGGAGCTGACGCGCTTTCTGAAGAATACATCAGCAATCCCATCATCATGCAGTATGTGAATGACCCTCATTACACTATTATATTGTTTGAGAATCCTCCGTATGCAGAAACGACATCCGCAGAACATCAAAGGAAGAAAGCCTCAAAAAAATCCAGCGAATGGAAAAACTCATATGCGGTTACTATGATGAAAAATGACATTAAAGGTAAAAGAATGAAACATACCGTAACCAATGACCTCGGCAATATCTTCATTTGGTCTGCGTTTAATTACTACCTTCGTCAGCCGACGGATAGTTATATTGTTTTCTCTCCTGTAAAGTATTGGAAAGCCCAAAATCTCGTAAACAAGATGTTCCTTGATGGTTATGCGTTTAATAGAAGACATTTCCACACGGACATTGATGCATGTATAATGGTTGCACTATGGGCCAACATTGACGAACAATTTGAAGAATTACATATAGAAGCATATAATATCCTTAACGACTCGTTGAAACATGAGGGTGCTTTACCTGTTAAAAGAATACACAATACTTATAGTTCCCTCTATTATGATAAACGACCAATAAAAGAAGAAGAACAGGTGGGAATATTATGCGCATTGGATGGTACAGAAAAGGCAAATGTAGATCAAATAACACATAAGCCAGCATATGGTGAAAACATACTTGGATATATGGTTGCTCATAGTAGTGGCTTTGATAATCCCGACTTAGATTCCTCACTATTGGTTGCAGGGCGTTATGATGGTCATGGGTACTATTTACGAAAGGATAACTTCCTTGAAAAATTACCTATGTTCTGTGCTGGTCGCTACATTACTTATAATAGAGAATGGACAGAACGTGCAAGAATAATGAAGTCCGCAGATGGACATATTGAATACAATCGTGACATTCAAAGCGGGAAACTCACACATTTCCTCCATAAATGCTTACTTTTCACTTGTTTTGAGATGCAAAATCACATGCGTGAGTTTACTGGCTCAGATGGTAGGCAATACCATAACCAGCTAACATTGGATACGACCAATGGCGACACTTTAGCCTCGGCACTAATTGCAGAGATGAAGAAGAAGGAAGCAGAAGACAAACTAATAGCACAATGGCATCGTATTCTCGAAGACGCGAAGCAGACGGAAGAGTATAATCCTTCTATCAATTATGGTTTGTATCAGATATACAAGGAACTTGACTTAGATGAGACCGACGAAAGCACAGGAGAGAAGTCGGCAAAATATGATTCACTTCGTGGTAACCTTCGCACGATGAAAACTCTCATACGCCAGTATTACAATGAAGAAATAGTACCAACATTATTTGAGTATCAACTCTTGAAATAACATATATACCACTTTACTATCAGCGGTATGTGCAGCAAAGTGTCTGCATGCCGTAATACTATACATATAGATAGTATCTCTCCACCTCCTTCCTATGTGATGGGGGTGGAGTTTTTAGTATTATTTTCAACGTGTATGTTAGACGCGGGGATGTAGGAGGTGTAGGAAGTGTAGCAGAAAATGTGCCTCACGCGTGTGCGTGTAATAATAAATATGGAGTGAGAAGCGCAGCGCGGAGAATACGACACATACAAATAGCCCGAGGCGATAATGCCTCGGGTTATTGTGTTTTCCTTTTGTATAAGTGTTCTTATTTCACGACAATCTTCTTGCCGGCACGCAGGTAGATGCCGCGGGACTCACGGCGTATGGTGCGGCCGGTGAGGTCGAAGAGACCCTCTCGCTCCCCCTTAAAGGGGGAAGTGGTGACGGGAGAGGCTTCTATACCTGTGACGGACGGGTCAATCTTGGCGATGCAGGCATCATAGTCCTCGGCTACGTTGGGGTTCTCGAGGAACTGCCAGCAAGAGCCGGCGTCGGAGGAGGTCCACTTGTTGATGGGGGGATTGAGCTGGGGAGAGGCGCACATGTAGTCCTGCGAGCCGCCTCCCTCGTTGACGAAGGCGAAGCCGCCGCTGACGGCCGTCACTTTGACGGGCTGGGGCTCGGCGACAAGGGTGCAGGGCTGGCCGGTCTTGAGGAACTTTTCGGCACCGATGTTGTAGAGGTAGCTCTTGCCGTCGTAGTTCACGAGCATCCAGGCGCCGCAGGGGTCGGCCACGTTGAGGGGCGTGGAGTATTCGGGATTGGAAAGGGCGTGGCCGCTGTCGCCCGTCATGCCGGCGGTCCAGAGAGCCGTGGCGCTCTGATTCTCGTCGTAGGTGGCGTAGGCGGTGAAGTGGGCGTTGTAGAGGGCATAGGCCTTGTGGTCGCTGACGTCGGCGAGTTTGGCGGTGGCAGGCAGGAGGGGCTGCACGTCCTTGGGCCAGATGCGATAGGTGAGAGTGACGGCGTCGCTGCCCTGTCCGTCGGCATCGATGGCTGCGCCCTCGGGGATGGTGAGGGTGTACTTGCCGGCGGCGGTGATGGGCTCGTCGAGGGTGATGGTGAGGACGTTCTCCTGGAAGGAGCAGGTGCCGCGCACGCCGTCGGCGGTGAGGCTGACGGACTTCATGCAGTCGGTCACGGGCTTGTTGAAGGTGACGGTGAGGGTGCTGATTTCCTCCACGGTGCCGCTGGCGGGCGTCACCTCATTGACATGGAAGGGAATGTCGGTGATGGCGGGGTCGGCATCGAGGTCGTAGGTGTAGAGGGAGTCGGTGATGTCCTCCACGGTGTAGTCCTTATACACCATGTCGTAGCCATCGTTCTTGCCGTTCTCCTCGTAGAAGAAGGCGATGTGCTTGTTGCCCTGCACGCACATGGTGCTGTAGCCGGAGGAAGTAAGGCTGCTCTGGTGGTAGCCGGTCCAGTCCTTGGCGAGGTTAGCGCAGGTGCTGTAGGAGGTGGTCTTCTCGAGGTCCTTGTAGAAGATGCTGACGTTGGCGCGGGTGGTGCCGGTGGGCACGCTCTGCATGATGAGCCAGGTCTTCACGCCGTCGGCCTTGCGCACCACGGGGATGACGAGGGTCTCGCCGTTGCAGGCGTTGGTGCTGGCCTTGATGCCGTTGTTGCTGGCGCCGGAGAAGGTCTTGCTGCCCCATGAGCCGGTGGCCTTCTCCATGTTGGTGAACTTGAAGATGTTAATGTTGCGGCCACCGCTGCAACGGCTGGTGATGAGGACATTGCCGTTGGGGAGTTCCTCACACTTGGGCTCGTCGCCGCTGGGAGGTATGGGGGCCACCT
The DNA here is from genome assembly GCA_024401055.1 of Bacteroidaceae bacterium. Lineage (GTDB taxonomy): Bacteria > Bacteroidota > Bacteroidia > Bacteroidales > Bacteroidaceae > Alloprevotella. Next base: position 4,152 of record JAKSLT010000055.1, read on the forward strand.
TGTTGCCGCCGAGGAACTGCCAGGACTCGCCGAAGTCGTCGGAATAGAGGACGAAGTTCATGCAGCCGTTGTTGGTGTTAACGCTGTTGGCGGCGTAGAGACGGTAGTACTGGCCCACCTTCACGAAGCGGCTCTGATGAATCTTGCCGGAGCCGAAGAACATACCCTGACCGGGGCCGAGGGGGCTGCTGTCGAGGGGTTCGAAGACATAGGTGTTGTCGATGAACACGGGGCCCGTCCATGTCTCGCCGGCATCGTCGGAATACCAGCGGGCGCAGCGCTGATGCTGCTGGCGCGTGCAACTCCAGAAACCGGGATAGCCGGCGCAGGAGAGTATCATCACGCGGTCGCTCTCGCGGTCGGCCACGATGCAGGGGTCGCCGAAGCCGGCGTAGTCGTTGCCGCCGGAGCACTTGCCGTCGCCCACCATGTTGGCAGGCTTCTCTATCTCCCCCCATGTCTTACCGAAGTCGAAGGAACGGCGGATGTGGAGGTCGATGCGGCCGCTGCCGATGTCGGCATGGCTGTAGCGGTAGTCACCCACGGCGATGAGCACGCCGCTCTTGGTGCTGGCGATGGCGGGGATGCGATAGGGCACACCGCTCTGGGGCGTGGGGAACACGGTGAAGGAAGGTTCGGGCACGGGGCGCTCGGCCTTGCTGCTTACCCAGCGGAAGGTGCTGCCGGCATCCTTGCCGCCCGTCCAGAAGGCGAGCTTGCCGTTGCGGTTGTTCATGATATAACTGGTATGGCCCTTCTCGGCGATGTACCAGCCTTCTTCAAGCAGGTTTGTAGAGGGAGTGAACACCCACAGGTCGGTGTAGCCCGAGGGCAGCGCACCTTTCTTGCACATGATGGGATATGACTCGGCGCCGGTGGTACCCTTCATCGTTGTGGGGGCAGCCAGCACCATGTCGTCGCCCGTGCTCTTGTTGTAGAGACGGTAGCCGGCGGTGTTGTCGCCTTCACGACGCCAGAGGTCGGCGTCGGCGAGTTCGGTGGTGGTGCGGTCAAGCGCGATGTAACTGGCGGTGCCGTTAGGGCTGATGTAATAGCCGGCGGCACCAATCTGGAGAGTGTACCACTCATCGGGGTCGTCAGCATGGGCGGGCTGCACGAAGCAGACGGCGCACATGATGAGCAAAAGGAGGGAGAAATGTTTGTTCATTTATATTTATAAATAATGTGTGAATAATGCCTAGAATGTCCAGTAGGGTGCAAAGATAGGAAAAAGAGAGCAATTTGACAAGTAATACTTGCATAAATACGGCTAAAAAGTAACATTTATGGCTTGCAAGCGCATATTTATAGCGATTTTCATTCTTTTTATATAGAGAATCTCACAAAAAAGCACTATCTTTGCAGTCACTTAAAACATTATTAACCCCCAAAACTATATTATTATGAAAAAAGTATTACTCGCAGCACTGGCCCTCTTCACCTTCACCAGTGCCATGGCTATCAACAACGAGCCCAAGCCCGGCCTCACTTGGCAAGGACAGGTAGGTATGAACATCAGCAATCTCCGCGACAGCCACTATAACGCCAAGCCTGGTGCCAACGTCGGCTTCTATGGTCAGTATATGCTTGAGAAAGCTCACGGCACGTACATCTTCGCCGGTCTTAACTATGGCATGAAGGGTGGCAAAGTCACCTACGACGTACTTGACGGTCCCTTCCTCGGTGCCAATATTGACGAAAAAATCAACCTCCATTACCTCAACATCCCCATCCACATCGGTTTCCAGTACAATATCATCCCGGAACTCGGCGTCTTCGCTGACTTCGGCCCATATCTGGGCGTAGCCCCCGGTGGTCGCAAGGTCATTGACTACACTCAGGACATTTATGAAGACTACCACTACAATATCCTGAAGCATCACGACAAGGGTGAGTACACCGACGGCCCCGGCATCCAGCGCTTTGACTGGGGCCTTGGCCTCCGGTTCGGTGCTGAATACAACCAGCATTACAGCCTGAACGTTGGTCTTGACTGGGGACTCACCGACATTCTCCGCGACTCCTATCGCTCGCAGAATGCTCTCCTTCATCTGCCCGAGTATAAGACCTTCAACGCATCCATCACCCTCGGCTATCGTTTCTAAAGCACCGCAAGCCTCTCCCGTAAAAAGGAAGAGGTGACAAAATAGAAAAGTGCCGGTTTCCGATTGGAGACCGGCACTTTAGTTTTCTTTCGCCGCTTATTTGCTCGCCTTCTTAATAATCTCTGCTGCACAACGATGAGGTGCTCCGGGCTCACCGAGCAAGCGGCGCATCTCTTCGTATCCTTGCCGCTGGGCAGAGCGGGCAACACCTTCGGGGAGAAGGGCGGTCAGATGGCGATGGATATTGTCGGCCGTCATATCAGAGGCGACGAGTTCGGGAATAATCTCGCGACCGCAAATGAGGTTGGGGAGGGAGATAAAGGGCACCTTGAGGAAATAGGGGCGCAAAGCCTTGACGAGGCGGCCACAGCGCATGTAATAGCACACGACCTGCGGCACACCGAAGAGTGCGGTCTCCAGCGTGGCGGTGCCGGAAGTAACGAGGGCCACCGAGGCTTGCTGAAGAAGAGCAAACGTCTGGTCGAAAAGCACTTCGGCCTCCGGACATAGGCGCTGATACAGTTCCGCAGGCTGCGACGGGGCACCGGCCACAACGAGGCGGTAGCCCTGCCCTGCAAACGGCCGGGCGGCAGCATACATACGGGGAAGGTTCGTCTCTATCTCTGCCGTGCGGGAACCGGGGAGAAGGGCGATAAGCTTTTCAGCGGGAGGCGTAAGGATGGCGGGAGTCTGTGCCACTTCGTCGAGTGACGGATTGCCCACGTATGTAACGGGGCAATGGTGTTTCTTCTCAAAGAACTCCACCTCAAATGGGAGGATGGAGAAGATATGATCCACATCGCGGCGGATGCGCTTGACACGGCGTTCCTTCCACGCCCACACCTTGGGGGCGATATAATAATATACGGGGCAGAGGGCTTCTTTATGAACGGTGGCGGCGACTTTGAGATTAAAGCCGGGATAGTCTACGAGGATGAGGCAGTCGGGCCGCCACTCACGTATGGCATCGCAAGCCTGACGGAGGCCGCGGAGAATGGTGCGGAGATGGAGCGCCACCTGTATGAATCCCATATAGGCCAGCGTCCTGTAATGACGAAGCGGGTCACAACCGGCCGCAGCCGCCATGGCATCGCCGCCGAAGAAGCGAAACTCGGCCTCGGGGTCCTGCTGCCGCAGGGCCGCGATGAGATGAGAGGCATGAAGGTCGCCACTGGCCTCGCCGGCGATGAGGAAGTATTTCATAAAAGAAGACTCGAAGCCTCACCCAAAGCCTCACCCCGTCGCGGCTGCTTCGCACCGCGCCACCCCTCCCCGAATAGGGAGGGGAAGATACCTCTATAGGTTGTATCTTGGGGCTATGGGGTTATGGGGTTGTGGGGTTATGAGATAATATGATTATACGATAATAAGTTTCGGGGGGAGGCTTGGGCAAGGTTGCTTTCCTTTAGGGGTAATTCCCCCTCCCTATTTGGGGAGGGGTGGCACGGTGCGAAGCAGCCGCGACGGGGTGAGGCTTCCTATAGTACCTTCTGCAACGGCTCTATCAGTCCGTAGGCCGTGCAATCGAAGGTAACGGGCGTGACGGCCACAAAATCGTGGGCAAGGGCCCAGCGGTCGGTGTCCTCGGCTTCGGGCTCCAGGTCGATGCAGTCGCCCACGAGCCAATAATAATGGCCGTTGCCACGTGGGTCTTTACGCTGTTGCATCTCGTTAGCCCACCGGCTGCTGCCCATGCGGCAAATGCGCACGCCGCGGAACTTCTCCGCCTTGGGGAAGTTCACGTTGAGGCACGTCAGGGGCGGCAGCCCGATGCTTATGGCCTTGAACATAAGGTCAACGATGTAAGGGCGGAGCGGTTCAAAGTTGGCCTCAGGATTCCAGTCGCAGATGGAAAAGGCGATGGAGGGATAGCCCTGGATGGCACCTTCGGTGGCTACGCCCATGGTGCCGCTGTAGTGAGCATTGACGGAGGCGTTGTCGCCGTGGTTGATACCACCGATGATGAGGTCGGGCACGCGACCCTTCAGCAGCCGGTCAACGGCCAGCTTGATGCAATCAACGGGAGTGCCGGTACAGGCATAGACGGTGAGGCCGCGACGATGGCTCACACAGCGACAGCGTATGGGGGCGTCGCACGTGATGCGGCATGCACTGCCTGAGCGGGGGCCTTCCGGGGCCACCACAAGAAGGTCTGCCACGGGGCTCAGCACTTCGATGAGAAACTGCAGGCCGCGGGCCTGATAGCCGTCGTCATTGGAAATTAGGAGGAATGGTTTGGCGGGACGCTTACTCATGTAAGTGAAAAGTGATGAGTGAAAAGTAAAAATACATTAAAGTGGGTTGCAAAGTTAATAAAAAGTTGCGTTATAGCCGAAGAAAAGAGAAGTTTTACACTTTATCACACTAAAAAAGCCTTAAAAGAGGGGAAGTTCGGCTTTTTTTTTGTATCTTTGCTGCGCATTTATTACGAAATCTTTTGAATGCCATTATATACTATGGGTAAGATTATTGCTATCGCCAATCAAAAAGGCGGTGTGGGCAAGACCACAACCTCAATGAATCTTGCAGCTTCTCTGGCCACGCTGGAGAAGAGCGTGCTCCTTGTTGACAGCGACCCGCAGGCCAATGCCTCGAGCGGCCTCGGCGTGGACGTGGGGAGCGTGGAGACGAGTCTCTACGAATGCCTCATAAGTGCCGACGGCGACATACGTGAAGCCATCTACGAGACAGAGATACCCAAGCTGGACATTGCCGCGGCGCATCCCAACCTCAAGGGTGCCGACGTGGAACTGTTGCAAATGCCCCAGCGCGACTTCATCATGAAGAAACTGCTGGAGCCCGTGCGCAAGGACTATGACTTCATCATCATAGACTGTATGCCGTCGCTCGGCCCGCTCACGGTGAACGCCCTGACGGCCGCCGACAGCGTCATCATACCCGTGCAGTGCGAATACTTCGCGCTGGAAGGCATCACCCAGCTCCTGTCGAGCATTCGCCTGATTAAGAAAAAACTGAACCCCGCGCTGGAGATTGAGGGCTTCCTCGCCACCATGTACGACAAGCGCCTGAGACTCGCCAATCAGGTGTACGACGATATCAAGCGCCACTTCCAAGAGCTGGTATTCAAGACCGTAATCCACCGCAACGTGAAGCTCAGCGAAGCCCCTGGCCACGGCGTGCCCGTCATCCTCTACGACGGCGAGAGCACAGGCGCCACCAACCATCTGGCCCTGGCAAGGGAGATTATTAAGAAGAACGCTAAATAGCCCCCACTCCACCTTAGCAGCCTGCCCCACGACGGCCGCAAAAGGCAAGACACGAGACATCTAGGCTTCGGGACAACGAAGCTTCGAGATTCCGAAACATCGACACACCGAAAACTCGAAAAAACAGAAAAGCAACATGCCCGCAAAGAAAAAATACCCCGCTCTGGGCCGCGGCCTCGACGCCCTCATTTCCACCGACATCATCGAGGTGGAAGGTAGCAGCAGCGTGGGAGAAGTAGAACTCAGCCTTATCCACGCCAATCCCAACCAGCCCCGCCGCGAGTTTGACGAGCAAGCCCTCGACGAATTGGCAGAGAGCATCCGCCAGATAGGTATCATTCAGCCCATCACCGTGAGGAAGATGGACAACGGCACCTACCAAATCATCGCGGGTGAACGCCGCTGGCGCGCCAGCCAGCGTGCCGGGCTCACCACCATTCCCGCCTACATCCGCACCGCCGACGACGAGCGCGTGATGCAGATGGCCCTCGTGGAGAACATCCAGCGCGAGGACCTCAACGCCATAGAGGTAGCGATGGCCTATCAAAACATCATCGACCAGCAGCACCTCACGCAGGACGCCCTGGCCGAGAAAGTGGGCAAGAGCCGTGCCGCCGTGGCCAACAGCCTCCGCCTGCTCAAGCTGCCCGCACAGGTGCAGCTCGCCCTTCAGGACCACAAGATTGACCCCGGCCATGCCCGCGCCATATTGGCCGTGCCCCAGCCCAGCGAGCAGGTGAAGCTCTTCAACGAAATCATCACCCACGGCTACAGCGTGCGCCAGGTGGAGGAGATGGCCAAGGACCTCAAGGAAGGCCGCGACGTGAAGAGCGGCTCCCGCACCATCAAGTCAAAAGGCGGCAACCAATTGCCCGCGGAATATGAACCGCTGCGCCGCCAGCTGTGCGACTACTTCGCCACCGACGTGCAGATGACCTGCAAGAACGGCAAGGGCCGCATCTCCATTCCCTTCGCCGACGAAGAGGAACTGGGCCGCATTCTCTCCATCTTTGACAAACTCCACTGATGCGTCTGCGGCTGATAGTCATAATCGTGATGAGCTGCGTCTGCGGCAGGATGGCATGGGGGCAGGACGTTCCCGTGGTTCATGCAGCCGACAGCATGGTAAGCGAAAGCATGGCCGCCGCTGATTTGAAGACGGAAAGCGACACCGTGATTATAGACACGGAAGCGCTGCCGCCGCTCGTTAAATTGGAAGACGGAGCCTTTGCCGCCCAGAAGGCAAAGTTCATCCCCAATCCCCAGCGCGCCCTGTGGCTGGCACTGCTCCTGCCGGGCGCCGGACAAATCTACAACCGCAAATACTGGAAGTTGCCCATCGTCTATGGAGGTTTCCTCGGCTGCGTCTATGCTTTCACGTGGAATCAGCAGATGTACCTCGACTACTCGCAGGCCTACCTCGACATCATGGACGACGACCCCGGCACAAAGAGCTATGAGGCCATGCTGCCCTACAATTACAACATCTCCGGCAACATCTCGCGCCTGCAAACGCTCTTCAAGAAAAAGAAAGACTACTACCGCCGCTATCGCGACCTCTCGGCCTTCTGCTTCGTGGGCGTATATCTGCTGAGCGTCATCGACGCCTACGTGGACGCCCAGCTCAGCGAGTTTTCCATCAGCGATGACTTGAGCATGAGAGTAGCGCCGGCCGTCATCAACAACGACATTTACACTAACTCTCACAGCTACGGCTTGGGCTGTAGCCTGAATTTCTAATGGTAGGTTCTATAAATTAGCCCGCGACGGTTTTGCGGCTTTTCCGAAGTAGATTGCTTTCTTTCACAAGCGAGCGGTGCGGGCACCGCGGCCAAACGAAGGAGAAAAAGATACAAGAGAAGAGGCCAAAAGCGGCCGAGCATAGAACACTACCCTAAAGAAAGAGAAAACTAATATATAGAAAATACCTAAACAGATAACAATGACGAAAAAGATTTACCTGTCACTCCTCTTGTTTATCCCCGCCACTTTGTGCACAAAGGCACAGGTTGTCGAGGATGACGAAGACGGTGTGGAAATCATCACAGAAAATGATGCGAACAAAGCCAACGGCGACATTGAAACCCTCGGAACTTCAACGTCCTCCAGTGGCGTTATAATGGAGGACGGCACCGAGCAGCCCATGGGCATGACCGCCAACGTGGACTCCCTCCTGCAACTTTGGCACTCCAAGCAATACCTCGACCAAAATGCCGAGAGCGGCTCCTACTACCCCGCCGAGCCCATCCTCGCCGACTCTGCCACTTACGTGCTGCGCCTCCGCCGACTGCCGACAACCATCGACATGCCTTACAACGACATCGTCAAAAACCACATCGAGCAGTACGCCGGCAAGCGCCGCCGCTCCGTCAGCTACTGGCTGGGCGCCCAGAACTTCTACACGCCTATCTTCGAGGAGGCTCTCGAGGCCTACAACATACCCCTCGAGCTCAAGTATCTGCCCATCATCGAGTCCGGCCTCGACCCTAATGCCGTGAGCAGGGCCGGCGCCACTGGTCTGTGGCAGTTCATGATGTCGCCCACGAAGGCCTACGACCTCGAGGTTACCACGCTCACCGATGACCGCCGCGACCCCGTCAAGTCCTCATGGGCCGCCGCCCACATGCTCCACGACCTATATAATATATATAAGGACTGGCAGCTGGCCATCGCCGCCTACAACTGCGGACCCAGCAACGTCAACAAGGCCATCCACCGCGCCAACGAGTCGCACGACTTCTGGGAGGTGTATCCATACCTTCCCAAGGAGACACGCGGCTACGTGCCCTCCTTCGTCGCCATCACTTATATAATGAACTATTACTGTGAGCACGGCATCCGTCCCATGGCCGCCACCCTGCCCCTCGCCACCGACACCATCATCGTCAACGCCGAAGTTGACCTTAACCAGGTGGCCAAGCTGTGCGACCTGTCCCTTGAGGAAGTGCGCGCCCTGAACCCCCAGTACCGCAAGGACGTCGTGCCCGGACTCTGGAGGCCCTGCGCCATCCGTCTGCCTCAGGACGCCGTCACGAAGTTCATCAAGGCCGGCGACGCCATCTACGAGCGCACAGACGACACCGCGGCACGCCGCAGCGCCATTGACATGAAGGACCCGAAAGAGGCCCTGGACGCCTCCTACTCTCGCGACGGCAGGACGCTCTCCTCCGGCCGCGGTCAGGCTCAGGACGACAACCGTTCTCGCTATTCCGCACACGACAAGTCCAAGGCGAAGTCGAAATCCAAGTCCAAGTCCAAGTCAAGATCCAAGTACAAGTCCCAAACCGTCACCATCAAGAAAGGCGAGACCCTCAGCACCATTGCCAAGCGCAACGGCACCACCGTTGAAAAGCTCCAGAAGCTCAACGGCCTGAAGGGCAGTCTCATTCGCGAAGGAAAGAAACTCAAAGTTAAATAGTAACGCCCCGTTTCTCTCCTCTGTCGGCACGCCATCCTCCTTCCCCGGCGTGACGACAGGGGAGAGTATCCTTTCGGGCCGCCACCGCCGCCCTTACCGCCACAATCCTCCCCACTCCCTCCCATGACAGAACAGGAACTCCGCGATGAAGAACTCATAAACGCCGCTGCGCAGAAGCTCTTCGACACATACATGGCCTCCAACCACCGCGGAAAGTTGGAGCTCATCCAGAAGGCCTTCAACTTTGCCAAAGAGGCCCATCGCGGCGTGCGCCGACTCAGCGGGGAGCCCTATATCCTCCACCCCATCGCCGTCGCACAGATTGCCTGCGAGGAGATAGGACTCGGCTCCACCTCCATCTGCGCCGCACTGCTCCATGACGTGGTGGAAGATACCGAATACACCCACGACGACCTCGAGAACCTCTTCGGCACCAAGGTCGCCAACATCGTGGAGGGCGTCACGAAAATCTCCGGAGGCATCTTCGGCGAAAAAGCATCCCTGCAGGCCGAGACCTTCAAGAAGATGCTCCTCTCCATGAGCGACGACATCCGCGTCATCCTCATCAAAATCAGCGACCGTCTGCACAACATGCGCACGCTCGCCGCACAGCGTCCCTCGAAGCAATACAAAATTGCCGCGGAGACGCTTTATATTTTTGCCCCCCTGGCCGACCGCCTCGGACTCAACCGAATAAAAAACGAACTCGAGGACCTCTCCTTCCGCTACGAGCACCCCGAGGAGTACGCCACCATCGTGCAGCAGCTCCACGACTCACAGATGGAGCGCGAGCAGACCATCGACAAGTTCATCCCCGCCATACGCGAACAGCTCGACATCCTCGGCGTGCACTACCACATCTCGGCCCGCGTCAAGAGCCCCTACTCCATCTGGACGAAGATGCAGCGCAAGCACATACCCTTCGAGGAAGTCTTCGACATCCTCGCCGTGCGCATCGTCTTCACCCCCGCCGACCGGCAGCACGAGATAGAGGACTGCTATCGCATCTACGGTGCGCTCACCCGCATCTACAAGCCCCACCCCGCCCGCTTCCGCGACTGGCTCGCCAATCCCAAGGCCAACGGCTACCAGGCCCTCCACAACACCTTCATGTCCCACGAAGGCAAGTGGATAGAGGTGCAGATACGCTCCGACCGCATGGACGAAGAGGCCGAGGGAGGCTTCGCCGCACACTGGAAATACAAGGAGGCCCACTTCGACGAAACCGAACTCGACCACTGGCTCGGCTCCATCCGCGAAATCCTCGACGACCCCCAGCCCGACACCCTCGACCTCCTCGACACCATCAAGCTCAACCTCTTCGCCTCCGAGATACACGTCTTCACGCCGAAAGGAGAGATACGCACCATGCCGCAGGGCGCCACCGTCCTCGACTTTGCCTTCGCCATACACTCCTTCCTCGGCTCACACTGCATGGGCGCCAAGGTGAACCACAAGCTCATGCCCCTCTCCTATCAGCTCAAGAGCGGCGACCAGATTGAAATCCTCACCACCGAGAAGCAGCACGTCTCCCCCGACTGGCTCAACTTCGTCACCACCGGCAAGGCCAAGGGTAAGATACAGGCCATCCTCCGCCGCGAGAACCGCGAGAAGCAAAACCGCGGCGAAGAGCACCTCCGCCTCTTCCTCACCGCCTCCGGCGTGGCCATAACCACCGCCGTATATGACCGCCTCGCCCTCTTCCACGAACTGCCCTCGCGGCAGCAGCTCTTCATGGCCGTGGCCGACGGCCACGTGGAACCCGGCGACGACGACCTCCTCTTCCTCAGCGGCAAGAAGAAGCTCAAGGGCCAGAAGTCCGGCGGCTGGCGCCGCTTTATCCCCTTCATGAAGAGCAGCGGCGAAGCCCCCGCAACGGCTGCCGCGCAGCAGCAAAGCCCCGAGGCCAAGCTCTCCGCCATAGACTTCGTGAAGCAAATCAACCGCAAGGCCGTGCTCGTCCTCAACGAAGACGTCCTCGCCCACTGCACCATAGCCCCCTGCTGCTCCCCCATACCCGGCGACGAAGTGCTGGGATACATCACGCGCGACCACACCCTGGAAATCCACCGCCGCTCATGCGCCGAAGCCACCAAGCACAAGACGCGCCACGGCGACGACATCATTGCCTGCTCGTGGGACATGCACCATCAGATGCAGTTCCCCGCCAACATCCACATCAAGGGCGTCGATGCCCACGGCGTGCTGCGCGCCATCGCCGAGGTGTTCGAAGAACTGCCCCAGTTGCTGGTAAGGGGCATCTCCATCTCCACGAACGACGGCATCTTTGAAGGCCGCTTAGAAGTGTGTGTCTTCGATACGGACGACTGCGCCACCATCTGCTCGCGCCTTCTCGCGCTGAAGAACGTCACCCTCGCCGTCCGTCTGGAGTAACGCGCCCCGCCCGCCGCCATCCCCCCACACGGCAGCCCCTTGAAAGCAAAACAGCCTTCGAGGGGCTGCTGTTTTTTAGTTGCTTCGCAAGAAACAGAGCCCCTCTCCTATCCCCATTAGGTGAGACGGAGGATATTATTCGTTGCTTCGCAAGAAATAATTCGGCTTCGCCGGAAATAATTTTTTAAGGAAATAATTTTCAGAGATATTTCCCGCGAAGCGGCCTATTATTTCCCGCCCGCAGGGCGGCACTATTTCTCGGCGCCAGCCGACAAAAATTCTATCCCTCGCCAACGAACGCCTTCCTACCCTCTGCCACCCTCCAAAATTTTTGATAAATTTTTTCCTAATTTATGTAGCGCCGCAGGCAAAACTTTTGTCAAAATTTTTTACAATTTATGTGCTCGTACAGCGCGATATTCGCGAGCGAAGTGTAAGTCGATTGGCTACACGCGATTCTCGCGAAAGTTAGTAAAACACTGACGCATAAATCATTAGTAAAGCAAGGACTAGGATTTCCTCCCAATTTCCGCAACTAAATGCCGACTAAGCGCGAATTTCACTCGCAATCGGCAAGAAATTCCGCTCTTTTATTTTTCACTTGTTCCCTTTTAATTTTCACTT
>JAKSLT010000056.1 GCA_024401055.1 Bacteroidaceae bacterium
TCCCTAACCGGGGAGGGGTGGCGGAGTGCCGCAGGCAGCTCCGACGGGGAGAGGCTGGAGCCGGTTAGCTTCGCATGGGTGTAGCCGTAGTTGGCGGCGAGGTTGAGATGGTCGATGGGGCGGATGCGGAGAGAGAGTTCGGCGCCTATGTTGCGGCTGTGGCCGGCATTGACGGTGATGCGGCCGAGGCCGCCGGTGGTCATCTGCGAGAGTTGGAGGTCGGAGACTTCGCTCCAGAAGGCACTGACGTCAGCCGTGAGGCGGCCCTGCCAGAAGCGGAGGTGGGAGCCGAGCTCGTAGTTCCAGGCGTGTTCGGGCTTGTAGCGGCAGGCGGCGGGAATGTCGCCGGCTCCGGCATTCGCCATTGCGAGGAGTTTGTCCTTGGCTTCCTGCGGCATATACTGCGCGGCCTGCGGCACGGCGAAGGTGGCGTCGCAGATGTCCTGCATCATGTCGGCCTGCATCTGGGCCTGGAGGAGGTCGCTGACGTTCTGAATGTTGTAGCCGCCGGAGCGGAAGCCGCGGGCCACGGAGGCATAGACGTTGCCGGCGGCGAGGTCGTAGCGCAGGGCGAGGCGCGGCAGGAACTGGAAGGTGGAGGTGGAGGCCTTGTCGGAGAGGCTGCGGCTGACGGGGAAGGCCGTGGCGGGTATCATGGGGATGTCGCGCTCGGTGCCGGGCATGGAGAGATGGCCGGAGAGGGCGTAGGTGTGGGAGAAGTCATAGCCGGCGGCGTAGCGGAAGGCGTTGTGCTCGTAGTCGAGGCGGAAACCGGCGAGAATGTTGAACTGTCCGAGAGAGAAGGTGCTCTGATGGAAGAGGGCGAGGCCGGCGGTGGGGGTGTGGAAGTCGTTGTCGAAGAGGAGGGCGGAGCCGTCGATGTTGTCGGCGAAATTGAAGGCCATGGACATGGGGCCCATCTGCACGTTGGGCATATAAGTGTTGCCCTTGTCGTTGATGAGGCCGTTGAGCCAGGCGATGCCGTCGGGGCGGAAGGTGACGGGCGCCGTGGTGTGGTAGGCCTGGTAGTAGAAGTTGGCACCGGTGAGGCCCTGCCACCACTTTGCGGGGCGTAGTTTCAGGGTGAGTTCCTCGCTGATGGTGTTGATGTGCTGGCGCTGTTCGAGGGAGTAGATGTCGGTCTGGATAAAGTCCTGGTCCATGAACATACGGTCGGAGAGATGCTGGAAGGCCGTGACGGCGTTGAAGGTCCAGGTGGGGCGCACGAGTTCCAGATTGAGGCCGGCGTTGAGGAGTGCGCGGCGGTAGCGGCCGTCGAGGTTGGGGGAGAGCAGGCCGCGGAGGTCGGAGTACTGTTCCTTGGCGGGGTCAAGCGCACCTTTATAATAATAAGGATAGGCGCCGGCATTGGTGTAGTCGAAACTGACGTTGCCGTCGAGTCGCAGGCCCTTGTCGTTGCGATAGAGGGCGCGGAGGCGTGCGCCGCCGGCATTCTCGCGGTCGATGGGACGGTCGGTGATGTCGTGGCGGAAGAAACCCTCCTGCCCCTCGTAGTAGCCGCCGCCGCTGAAGGCGAGGTGGGGATTGACGCGGTGGTAGTGGGTGGCGGAGAGCTGGCGCTGCCAGTTGGGGACGGCGAGGCCCACGTGGATGTCGGTGCCTTCGTAGCGGAAGGGACTGCGGGTGTTGACGCGTATGACGCCGGCCATCGTGTTGCGGCCGTAGAGGGTGCTCTGCGGGCCGCGCAGCACTTCAATGCTCTCGATGTCGTAGAAGGGGAAGTCGAAAGCCGACTTGTCGTACCACGGCACGTTGTCCACGTAGAGCCCTACGGCGGGCGTGTTGATGCGGGAGCCGATGCCGCGGATATAGACGGCGGAGGTCTGGCGGCTGCCGTAGTTGGGCATGAAAAGGTTGGGGACTAAAGTGCCGAGGTCCTTGACGGAGCCTACGTGCTGCTGGGTTAGCGTGCCCTGCGTGACGGAGGAATAGGCCGTGGCCTGCTGCAGCATGGTGCCAATCTCCTTGGGGTGGGAGAATACGGCAGCCTCGTTCAGGACGGTCGTGCTGACGGTGTCGGCAGGCTGGGAGAAGGAGGGAAGAGTGAAAAGTGAAAAGTGAAAAGAGATAAATAAGAATTGTCGGCGCATAAGGAGGGGGCGTTGGAACGCATCTATAAATTACGGGTGCAAAGTTACGAAGAACTCTGCACCCGTGCAATCCTTATTTATGAGGAAAAGAGGCTAATAAAGGGGCTGGTCGATGGAGAAGGGGGAGTCGAAGTCGGCAAAGAGGGGGTGCTTCGTGTCCTTTTCGGAGAGAATGGCCTCTGCCGTGGGGATGTGCCAGTCAATGCCGAGGCTCTGGTCGAGGATGCTGATGCCGCCGTCGGCCTGGGGAGCGTAGAAGTTGTCGCACTTGTACTGGAACACGGCCACGTCGCTCAATACGGCGAAACCGTGGGCGAAGCCGCGGGGCACGAAGAACTGGAGACCCTCTAAATCTCCCTCAAAGGGAGACTTGCCTAGGGGAGAGTAGCCGCTGTTCTCGAATTCCTGGGCGATTCTTTTGCCTTCTTCATCGCGGCCGGTGAGAAGGCAGGCCACGTGCTGTCCGTAGGTGGGGCTTCCCTTGCGGATATCTACGGCCACGTCGAGGACGGCGCCCTTGACGCAGCGCACGAGTTTGCTCTGCGTGAAGGGTGGGCGCTGGAAATGTAGGCCGCGCATCACGCCGCGGGAGGACATGCTCTCGTTGTCCTGGACGAAGTTGACAGGGCGCACCTTCTCTTCAAACTCGCGCTGGCTGAAAGATTCAAAGAAGTAGCCGCGCTGGTCGTGGAAGACTTTCGGCTCTATGATGACTACGCCGTCGATGGCTGTTTTGATGACTTGCATATCCTAACGTCCTTTATACATTTCCTCGTAATACTTCTCGTACTCGCCGCTGGTGATATTGTCCAGCCAGACTTCGTTGTCAAGATACCAGCGTACGGTCTTCTCGATGCCTTCCTCAAACTGCAAGGAAGGCTCCCATCCCAGTTCACGCTGCAACTTCGTGGAGTCGATGGCGTAACGCAGGTCGTGGCCGGCGCGGTCGGTGACGTAGGTGATGAGATTCATATCCTCGTCCTCCTTGCGGCCCAGCAGACGGTCCACGGTGCGGATGAGCACCTTGATGATGTCGATGTTCTTCCATTCGTTGAAGCCGCCGATGTTGTAGGTCTCGGCCACGGTGCCCTCGTGGAAGATGAGGTCGATGGCGCGGGCATGGTCCTCTACGAAGAGCCAGTCTCTCACGTTCTCACCCTTGCCATAGACGGGCAGGGGCTTGCGGTGGCGGATATTGTTGATGAAGAGAGGGATGAGCTTCTCGGGGAACTGATACGGCCCGTAGTTGTTGGAGCAGTTGGTGACGATGGTGGGCATGCCGTAGGTGTCGTGGAAGGCACGTACGAAGTGGTCACTGCTGGCCTTGGAGGCAGAGTACGGCGAGTGGGGCTGGTATTTGAGGTCTTCAGTAAAGAACTTCTCGCCGTAGGAGACCCCTCCAACTCCCCTTAAAGGGGAGCGACTGGTTGCCTTCGTCGTGAAGGGTGCTGGCCTTCCTTCTGGACAATCCATCTTCAAAGCGCCATACACCTCGTCGGTAGAGATGTGGTAGAAACGCTTGCCCTCGTACTTCTCGGGCAGGCTCTCCCAGTAGAGCTTGGCGGCCTGAAGGAGCGACAGCGTGCCCATCACATTGGTACGGGCGAAGGTGAAGGGATCCTTGATGCTGCGGTCCACGTGGCTCTCGGCGGCGAGGTGGATAATACCGTCCACGTGTTCGTCCTGCAAGAGTTTGTAGAACGCCTCGAAGTCGCAGATGTCCATCTTCACGAACTTATAGTTGGGCTTGTCCTCGATGTCTTTGAGGTTGGCAAGATTACCGGCGTAGGTCAGTTTGTCGAGGTTGATAATCTTGTAGTCGGGGTACTTGTTCACGAACAGTCTCACGACGTGGCTGCCAATAAAACCGGCACCGCCAGTAATGACTATTACCTTTGTATTATTCATAATTAGTTGTTATTATTTTTATCAAGAATTAAAGAATTAAGGAATTTCGGAGCGATTATTTTGAATTTTGAAGGAATTGTTGCTGCGCAACGGAATATTTGTGCTTATTGATATACCATCTGTAATCAAGGCTCGTTAAACCAAAATTGAGAATAACGCCGAGAGCATGTCCGCTGACATGAAGATAGTTTATCATTTGTGCCTCAAACTCTCCGGTAATCTCGGAATATGTTTTAAGTTCCACTCCTATTTTTCCGTAGCATAGGAAATCATAGAAGAAATCGTGTTGCAGTTCAATCCCGTGAAATTGGATTGTAATCCGTTTCTCTCTCTCATAGGGTATGTTGTTCTCTTTCAACAACACCTCGAAAGCGTCTTGATATACTTTTTCCTTGAACCCACACCCTAATTCGCGATGCAGAAGCATCGCTAATTCAAGAATTTTGTGCGACTCTTCAGGATAGAGGTAGGCCATGAAAAATTCTTTAATTCTTTAATTCTTGATAAAAAAGATTTACAGATTAGGCATGCCTGTTTCCTGGACCTCTTCGATAACTTTGAGAAGGTATTGTCCGTACTGGTTCTTTATCATCGGCTGGGCGAGTTCGCGCATGCGGTCGGCGGTGATCCAGCCCTTGCGGAAGGCGATGCCTTCAAGGCAGCCCACTTTCAGGCCCTGACGTTTCTCCAGCACCTCGATGTATGTGGAGGCCTCGGAGAGGGAGTCGTGGGTGCCGGTGTCGAGCCAGGCGAAGCCGCGCCCTAGGGTCTGCACCTTCAGTTCGCCGTCGGCGAGGAAGCGCTGGTTCACCGTGGTGATTTCGTACTCGCCGCGGGCGGAGGGCTCGATATGGCGTGCCACGTCCACCACCTTGTTGGGGTAGAAGTAAAGGCCCACCACGGCGTAGTTGCTCTTGGGCTTCGCGGGCTTCTCCTCGATGGAGAGGCAGTTGCCCTCGCGGTCGAACTCGGCCACGCCATAGCGTTCGGGGTCGCTCACCCAGTAGCCGAAGACGGTGGCTTTGTTGTCCTCCTCGGCGGTGCGGACGGCCTCCTGCAGCATGGCGGTGAAGCCGGCGCCGTGGAAGATGTTGTCGCCCAGCACGAGGCAGGCGCAGTCGTCGCCTATGAAGTCGGCACCGATGGTGAAGGCCTGTGCCAGACCGTCGGGCGAGGGCTGTTCGGCATATTCAAAGTGCACGCCGTAGTCGCTGCCGTCGCCCAGCAGGCGGCGGAAACCGGGAAGGTCGTAGGGCGTGGAGATAATCAGTATTTCGCGTATGCCGGCCAGCATGAGCGCCGAGATGGGGTAGTATATCATCGGCTTGTCGTAGATAGGCATGAGTTGCTTGCTGATGCCTTTCGTGATGGGGTAGAGACGGGTACCGGCGCCGCCTGCGAGTACTATTCCTTTCATGGTTTGTAAAGTGGTTGTTCAACCACTTAACGCGAAAACTCCTTATTTATTGTACCCGCGCGCAGAAAATGCACTTTGCAACCCGGTTGCGCGTAATTTTTTCTAATTTTGCAGCCGAAACGCTTCTCAACTATCAAAAAGAATATGTCAGAGATTCTCGCCCTTATCAACGAAATGTCGCCCTATCTCCTGCTCGGTTTTTTTCTGGCGGGACTGATGCACGTCTTTATCCCCAGCGGCTGGTACACGAAGTACCTCTCGGCCCACAATTTCCGCAGCGTGTTGCTTGCCGCCCTGTTTGGCGTGCCGCTTCCCCTGTGCTCTTGCGGCGTACTCCCCACGGCCATGTCGCTGCGCAAGGAGGGCGCGTCGCACGGCGCCACCGTCAGTTTCCTCATCGCCACTCCGCAGACGGGTGTGGACTCTATCATCGCCACTTACTCCCTCATGGGACTTCCCTTCGCCATCGTGCGGCCCATAGTGGCGTTTCTGACGGCGATAGGCGGGGGATGGCTGGTAAATAAGATGGCCCCCTCCAACCTCCCCATAAGGGGGGAGACTTCAGAGCCGAACGAAGAGCATGAACAGACGTGTGGGTGCGGACATTGTCACTGCGGCGAAACACATTCCCACCATTCGTTCCTTTCCAAAATAAAGGAGGTCTTCTCCTACGCCTTCCTTGAAATGATGGAAGACATCGGCAAATGGCTCGTCGTGGGTCTCGTCGTGGCAGGGCTCATCACCGTGTTCGTGCCCGACACGTTCTTCGCCGTATTCAAGGATAATTCCGTCCTTTCCATGCTCCTCGTCCTGGCCATCGCCATTCCTATGTATATTTGCGCCACAGGCTCCATCCCCATCGCCGTAGCCCTGATGATGAAAGGCCTCACGCCCGGCGCCGGCCTCGTACTCCTGATGGCGGGACCCGCCTGCAATGTGGCCAGTATGCTGGTTGTCGGCCGCGTATTGGGCCGCCGCACGCTCGTCACCTATCTCGCGAGTATCATTGTCGGCTCCATCGGCTTCGGCCTCATCATCGACCATCTCTTGCCGCGCCCGTGGTTCACGCCCACGCTCCTCTCCGCCGACGCCTGTTGCGCCGAGTCCCACACGGACTGGCTGGGCTGGACCTGCACGGCAATCCTCGCCCTCCTTCTCATCAACGCCTTCGTCCATAGCCGCTTGCACGGTCATCATCACCATCATCATCCCCACCTTGAGGCCGAAGCCGACGACGCCCTCGTCCTTCGCGTCACGGGCATGACCTGTTCGCATTGCGCGGCCAACGCCCGGAAGGCGCTCCTCGCCGTTCCCGGCGTAGTGACGGCCGAAGTTAGCCACACGGACGGCACAGCCCGCATCACGGGCACGGCATCCCGCGACGCCCTCGTCGTTGCGCTGGCCGAGATAGGCTTTAAGGCAGAGGCGTAGCATCATCTGAAAAAGTGCCGCCGGGACTCATCGCGTGTGAGTTCCGGCGGCATTTTTGTGTCTCCTGATTTGCAGGGCGCGGGTCAGGCTTCGGCCTTCGTGTAGAGGTAGGTATTGCCCACCTTCCGACGGGAGAGGAAACCCTCGTCGAGAAGGGCTTTCAGGAGGGTGCGGGCGCGCTTGTCGCACAGGTGGACGAGGCTCTCGAACTGGCGGCAACTGATGTCGTCGTGGTCGGAGAAGTAAGCGGTGAGGCTCTCCTTGGCCTCATCAAGGGTGATGTCGGCGCTGTGGAGGGCGGTGCGGCGCTGGAAGGAGAGGCTTGCGGCAATCTCGGCGCAGAGGCGCGGGTCGGGCTGGAAGTTTATGCGCTTGAAAGTGACGTCCTTGCCGGTGACCTTGTCGCCCTCGTGCTTGGGAGTGACGAAGTGGGGTACGACGGAGAAGGAGCCGATGCCGTCGAGGTGGACGCGGCCGCCCTCGCCGAGCTGGGAGAGGATGTGATGGCGGATGGCGATGAGGGCGGCGCTGAGGTCGGCCTCGGTGAGAGTGGAGGCGTGCTGCTCATGGCTCATGAGCTCGCTGCTGGTGAGGGTGTCGCTGTCCACCAGTCGGGGGTGGATGGAACGCCGCTGCCCCTTGGTGGGGTCGGGACTGGCGTAAATGTCAAAGAATGCTGCCATGGTGTTGGGAAGTGTTAGGGTGAGTAATAAATAATAAGGTTAAAATCGTTGCCGAAGCCGTCGGCGCTGTTCTTAGTCGGCATTTAGTCGTCATGGCCACAGTAGTGACCGATACTTGGCCACAGCTGTGACGAATACTTGCCCACAGCTGTGACGCATACTTGGCCACAGCTGTGGCCAAGACGACCCCGTCGGCGAAAGCATGTGCAAAGGTAGGCAAAATTTCTTCAAAAAGCAAATTCCGGAGAAGAAAAATCCCGCTTTTTTTTCTAAAAGCGGGACTAGTGTGAAGCGTGCGGAATTTGTGTCCGCCGCAGAGGGCAAAATGGCTTTTTTGATTACTTGAGATAGTCGTCGAAGTAGCGTGTGATGCGCTCGTGGAGGTGTATCTGGTCGGCGCCGCTCATGTTGTGGCCCTGGCCGGGGTAAACGAAATAGTCGGGCTGGGTGCCGGCATCCTCGCAGGCGCGGAGGAAGGAGAGGGAGTGCTGAAGGACGCAAGTGGGGTCGTTGTAGCCGACGATAATCTGGAGACGGCCCTTCAGGTTGCCGGCCTTGCCGAGGAGGGAGGAGGAGGCGTAGCCCTCGGGGTTCTCCTCGGGGGTGTCCATATAGCGCTCGCCGTACATTACTTCGTAGTATTTCCAGTCGATGACGGGACCTCCGGCCACGCCCACCTTGAATACGTCGGGATGGGTGAGCATGAGGTTTGTGGTCATGAAACCGCCGTAGGACCAGCCGTGCACGCCGAT
This sequence comes from Bacteroidaceae bacterium, assembly GCA_024401055.1. Lineage (GTDB taxonomy): Bacteria > Bacteroidota > Bacteroidia > Bacteroidales > Bacteroidaceae > Alloprevotella. The sequence goes on from JAKSLT010000056.1 coordinate 8,303, forward strand.
GCGGTCGGGGTCCACATAGGGCAGGGACTTGAGGTAATCGACGCCGCGCATCTGGTCGGCCATCTCCAGGTCGCCGAGATGGCGGAACGTGCAGCTCTCGAAGGCGAAGCCGCGGTCCTTGGAGCCGCGGTTGTCGAGCACGAAGATGATGTAGCCGCGATGGGCCATGTGGTACTCCCAGGGGCGTGCGGCGTAGTTCCACGTTTCTTCCACGTTGCGCAGGCCGGGGCCGCCATAGACATAGACGACGGTGGGGTACTTCTTGGCGGGGTCGAAGCCGACGGGGAGCACCATGCGCCAGTGGAGGGTTGTGGTGTCGTCGGCGGCCTTGAGGGTGCCGTGGTTGACAGTGGGCATGCGGTATTCCTTCCAGGGTGACTCGTCGGAGCGGAGCATGGAGGAGCGGCCGTCGGCGGTGTTGACGAGGTCGTACTGGCGGAAGTTCTCGGGGGCTGTCCATTGGTCCACGAGCCATTGTCCGCTGTGGGCGAGGAGGGGCCGGTGGGAGCCTGTGGGGTTGCCGAGAAGGGCGGTCTCGCCGTCCTTCACGCGCACGTTATATATATTATGGCGTAGGTCGCCGCCCTTTGTGCTTACCACGATGACGCTCTCCTGCTTGGGACAGAAGCCCACGAGGGAGGTGACGACGTAGGGGCCGGAGGTAATCTGGTTGATGAAATGGCCGTCGGTGTCGTAGAGATAGAGGTGATTGTAGCCGTCGCGCTCGCTCTGGAGGATGAACTTGGAGGAGTCCCAAGGGAGGAACGTGAGGGGGTGCATGGGGTGCACGTAGCGGGCGTTGGTCTCGGTGTAGAGGGTCTTGAGGCGCCGGCCCGTGGCGGCGTCATAGGAGACGAGATCGTAGCGGTCCTGCGAGCGGGGGAGCTCGATGAGATATACGGTCTTCTCGTCGGGGCTCCAGGAGATGTTGGTGAAGTAGCGGTCGGTGGGGTCGCCGGTTTGGAGATAGACGGTCTGGCAGGTGGCGGTGTCGTAGATGCCTACGCGCACCTTATGGGACGTCATGCCGGCCATAGGGTACTTCTCGGGGGCGAGTTCGGCCACGCGGTGGTCGATGTCCACGAGGGGGAAGTCCGTGACCATGCTTTGGTCCATGCGGTAGAAGGCCAGGCGCGAGCCCTTGGGACTCCAGAAGGTGCCCTTGTCGATGCCCCACTCGTCGCGGTGGACGGCGAGGCCGTACTGCAGTTCGCGCGTGCCGTCGGCGGTGAGTTGATGGTTCTGGCCCTCGGCATCGGCGATGTAGAGGTTCCAGTCCTTGACGTAGGCCGTGGCGCGGGCGGCATAGGAGAAGTCATTGGCCTGCGTCTCGCTGCGGTCGAGCGGCTGGCTCCAGACGAGGGCTTTGCTTTTCCAGTTGTAGAGGACGCGGCCCTTGGTGGTGCGGATGAGCGCAAGGGGCTGTACGTCGTCGGGGAAGGCAACCTTGTCAAAGTCGGTCACCTTTCCGAGCGTGTCGGGGAGGAGGACATCGACGTTCTCGCGGGAAAAGAGCGGGGCAGCGGTCTTGGCCTTGCCCTTGGCGTCGCGCAGGGGGATGACGGCCTCGTCGGTGATGCGCAGGAGGCGGTCGCCCCAAAAGGCGGTGGTGAATTTCTCGGGCTGGAGGGCCTTGTAGCCCTTGCCGTTCCAAAGGAGGTCGTCGAGGGTGGGAATCTTAGTCTGGGCAGTGGCCATAAGGGAGCAGAGAGAGAAGAGGATGAGGGTGAGAAGGGTGCGGAAGGATGGGCCGGACTTGGAGGGGCCGGGTTTTCCGGGCTTTCCGGAATATCCGGGCTTTCCGGAGAAACCTGCCTTGCCGGGGAAGCCGGGCTTTCCGGGACGGCCGTATCGTGCGGGCTTGGCGGTGGAGCCGGGACGCTGGCCGTTGAAATTCTCGTGGTGCTTGCGGAGAATCTCGAAGCGGCGTCGCTCGGCGCGCTCCTCTTCCGTCTCGTTCTCGTAGGGGTTGGGGGCGTCGGGGAAGCGCGTCTCCTTCTTGAAGTCGTTCTGGCGGCTGAAGCGGCGGCTCTGCTCCGTCATGCGGCGGCGCTCGGTGTCGGTCTTGATGGTGAAACCGGCGGTCTTGAAGTCCTTCATGGAGCCGTCGAATACCTGATATTTGCGGAACTCGCAGTCGAGGGCACCGTTCTGGAGGAGATAGCGCATGGAGGGGCGCATGCCTATGGCGTCGAAGAGTTCCTCGCGGCTGCTGATGAGCCATGCGTCGCCGCCGGTGAACTCGTGCTTGAGCTTCGTGCCGATGAGTTCGTAGAGGGCGAGGGTGTCGCCGTGGAGACGCTCGCCGTAGGGCGGGTTGGTGATGATGAGTGCCTTCTCCTTGGGCTTGCTGAAGTCCTGGAAGTTCATCTGCTTGCAGGTGATGCAGTCGGCCACGCCGGCGTTCTTGGCGTTTTCCTCGGCCCCGAGGACGGCGTTGCGGTTGAGGTCGTAGGCGTAGATGTGATGGGGGAAGTCGCGCTCCTGAGAGTCGTCCTCATAGATGCGGGCGAGGAGGTCGGGGTCGAAGTCGGGCCAGTTCTCGAAGCCGAACTTCTTGCGGAACACGCCGGGGTAGATATTCCGGGCTATGAGGGCCGCCTCGATGGCGATGGTGCCGGAGCCGCAGAAGGGGTCGATGAGGTCGCAGTCGGCCTGCCATCCGGAGAGCTTCACGAGGGCGGCCGCCATCACCTCGTTGATGGGAGCCTCGACGGTGGCCACGCGGTAGCCGCGCAGATGCAGGGACTCGCCGCTGGAATCGAGGGAGAGGGTGCAGTCGCGCTCGGCAATGTGGAGGTTGATGCGAATGTCGGGGTTTGTAAGGGAAATGTTGGGGCGGCGGCCCTCCTTCTCCATGAAGTGGTCCACGATGGCGTCCTTCACGCGATAGGTGACGAAGCGACTGTTGCGGAACTCGCTGCTATAGACCGTGGCGTCGATGCTGAAGGTCTGGCCCGGCTGGATATACAGGCCCCAGTCGAGGGTTTTGACGGCGTCATATACCTCATCGGGGGTGCGGGCGGCGAAAGTGTGGAAAGGTTTGAGAACACGTACAGCAGTGCGCAGGCAGAAGTTAGCACGATACATGGCTTCCTTGTCGCCGACAAAGCTAACCATACGCTTGCCCATCTGTACCTCATTAAAGCCGAGCTCCGTGAGCTCCTGGGCCAATACCTCCTCAAGACCTTGGAAGGTTTTGGCAATGAGTTGAAATTCTTGCATAATTTCTACAATGTAGGGCAAAATTACGAGAAAAGCGCGAAATAGCCAAGGGAAAGGGGACTTTTTGGGACAAAAAGGCGGGAAACATGCACATTTTTATATATTGTGTGCGCAGAAGTCAAAAGAAAAGCGTAACTTTGTACGCAGTATTAGCCAGAACAGTCTGGCACAATCTCCTATCCTATGCAGAACAACTGTCATTACGCCCGCCTCATCCAGGAACAAGCCGCCCAGTACGGAGGGCGCACCGCGCTGAAGTATCGCGACTATGAAGAAAACGTGTGGAAGCCCGTGTCGTGGGCCTCGTTTGCCAACAACGTCAACCGCGTGAGCCGCGCTCTCGTGGCCCTCGGCGTGGAAGTGCAGGAACGTGTGGCCGTGTTCTCGCAGAACAAGCCCGAATGCCTCTATGTCGATTTCGGTGCCTACGGCATCAGGGCCGTCACCATACCTTTCTACGCCACGAGCAGTATAGCGCAGGTGGCGTATATGATGAACGACGCCGAGATACGCTTCGTCTTCGTGGGCGAGCAGGAACAGTATGACACGATAGTGGCCGCCGCCCCGCAGTGTCAGGCGCTGCGCCACATCATTATCTTCGACAAGAGCGTGAAGCGCGTGGAGCACGACCGCTTCTCGATGTATCTCGACGACTTCCTCACGCTGGGCTCGGAACACGAGGCCGACGAGGTGAGCGCCCGCATGGCCGCCGCCTCGTTTGACGACATGGCCAACATACTCTACACCAGCGGCACGACAGGACAGAGCAAGGGCGTCATCCTCACCCACAGGATGTATCACGCCGCGATGGAAGGCCACAACAAGGTGCTGGAAGTGGACGACACCGACGTCATCCTCAACTTCCTGCCCTTCACCCACGTCTTCGAGCGCGGCTGGTCGTATCTGTGCCTGACGTGGGGCTGCACGCTGTGCCTCAACCTCAGGCCGCAGGACGTACAGCGCAGCATGCAGGAGGTGCATCCCACCTGCATGAGCAGCGTGCCGCGCTTCTGGGAGAAGGTGTATCAGGCCGTGCTCGACCAGGCCGAAAAGAGCGGCAAGGTGAAGCGCGCGCTTATCCTCGACGCCATCAAGGTGTGCGGCGACTATTGGGAACATTATGAGGCCAGACACAAATCTGCGCCTTTAGCAATGAAGGCAAAGCGCGCCTTCTACAATAAAGCCGTCATCCCCCTCCTGCGCAAGGCCATAGGCATAGAGCGCAGCACGGTATTCCCCACCGCCGGCGCCGCCGTGAGCCCCGAAGTGGAGCGCTTCGTCCATGCAGCCGGCCTCGACATCTGCGTAGGCTACGGCCTGACGGAAACAACGGCCTCAGTGAGCTTCGACCACAAGCATGAGAACGTGTCGATGGGCTCTATCGGCCGCGTGATGCCGGGCGTGGAAGTGAAAATCGGCGACGACAACGAGATACTGGTGCGCGGCGCCACCGTGACGCCCGGCTACTACCGCAAGCCCGAGGAGACGGCCAAGGTGCTGGAGCCCGACGGATGGTTCCATACCGGCGACGCCGGATACCTCAAGGACGGCGAACTCTACATGACGGAGCGCATCAAAGACCTCTTCAAGACCTCCAACGGCAAGTACATCGCCCCGCAGATGATAGAAGGCAAGCTCACCATAGACCGCTACATCGAGCAGGCCGTCGTCATCGCCGACAAGCGCAAGTTCGTGAGCGCCCTCATCGTGCCGGTTTACAAGCTGCTGGAGGAATATGCCCGCGAACAGGGTCTGGAGTTCTCGTCGCGCGAGGAGCTCTGCCAGTTGGAGCCCGTGCACCAGATGCTGTGGCAGCGCATCGAGACCTTGCAGCAAGACCTCGCCCACTACGAACAGGTGAAGCGCTTCACCATCCTTCCCAAACCCTTCTCCCTCGAAACCGGCGAGACTACCAACACGCTGAAGATAAAGCGCCGCGTCGTTTATGAGCACTACGCCGACATAATTGACGCAATGTACGAGTAAACTTATGATCACGCAAGAGCAACTCAAAGATATACAAGAACGCACGGAGGCTCTCCATCGCTACCTCGACATCCCGCAGAAGCAGATGCAGTGGGAGGAGGAGCAGCTCCGCACGCAGGACCCCGAGTTCTGGAACGACCGCGAGCGTGCCGAGGCACAGATGAAACTCGTCAAGAGCCTGGAGAAATGGCTCAAGGACTACAAGGAGGTGGCCGCCTTCACCGAAGAGGTGAACCTCGCCTTCGACTTCTTCAAGGAGGAGATGGTCACCGAGGAGGAGGTCGATGCCGCCTACGCCAAGGCCCTGGCCGCCGTCGAGGCCCTCGAACTGAAGAACATGCTGCGCCAGGAAGAGGACGCCATGGACTGCGTACTCAAGATAAACTCCGGCGCAGGCGGTACCGAGGCTCAGGACTGGGCGCAGATGCTGATGCGCATGTACCTCCGCTATGCCGAGGCCAACGGCTACAAGACCACCATCGCCAACCTCCAGGACGGCGACGAGGCCGGCATCAAGACCGTCACCATCGAGATAGAGGGCGACATGGCCTACGGATACCTCAAGAGCGAGAACGGCGTGCACCGCCTCGTCCGCGTCAGCCCCTACAACGCTCAGGGCAAGCGCATGACGAGTTTCGCCTCCGTCTTCGTCACACCCCTCGTGGACGATACGATAGAGGTGGAGGTCGATCCCAGCCGCATCAGTTGGGATCTCTTCCGCTCCGGCGGCGCAGGCGGTCAGAACGTCAACAAGGTGGAGACCGGCGTGCGACTCCGCTATCAGTATAAAGACCCCGACACGGGCGAGGAGGAGGAAATCCTCATCGAGAACACCGAGAGCCGCAAGCAGCTCGAAAACCGCGAGAATGCCATGCGCCTGCTCCGCTCCCAACTCTACGACCGCGCCATGCAGAAGCGCCGCGCCGCACAGGCCGCCATCGAGGCCGGAAAGAAGAAGATAGAGTGGGGCTCGCAGATACGCTCCTACGTCTTCGACGACCGCCGCGTGAAAGACCACCGCACAAACTACCAGACCAGCGACGTGGGCGGCGTGATGGACGGAAAACTCGACGGCTTCATCAAAGCCTACCTCATGGAAGAGCACAGGCCATAAAGTTAAGGTTAAGGTCAAGGTCAAGGTTAAGGTCAAATCAACCAATAAAACAATAACAATTATGAGCAAGAACATCAAATCCAAGAAACAGCAGGCCCGCGAGGCTGCTCAGGAACGTCAGGCCCGCCGCGTGGTGGGCGGTATCGCCATCGGCCTCATCGTCGCTGCGCTAATCCTCGTCGGCGTGTACTACGCCTTTATGAGCTGATAGCTTAAATTTCCATGCCACTGGAGATAGAGCGCAAGTTCCTTGTGCGCGACGACACGTACAAGGCTCTTGCTGCATCCCACACCCGCATCGTGCAAGGCTACATCTGCAACGAGAGTGGCCGCACCGTGCGTGTCCGTCTGCGGGGCGACGAAGCCTTCCTCACCATCAAGGGCCCCAGCCGCGACGGAGGCCTCTCGCGCTATGAGTTCGAGAAGGCCCTCACGCCCGACGAAGGCCTCTCCCTCCTCTCCCTCTGTCAGGGCGGCGTCGTGGAGAAGGTGCGATGGCTCGTGCCGCTTGAGGACGGCCACGTCGTGGAGGTCGATGAATTCAAGGGTCTCAACGCCGGCCTCGTCATGGCCGAAGTGGAACTGAAGAGCGCCGCCGACGACTTCCCCCGCCCCGCCTTCCTCGCTGAGGAGGTGACGGGCGACCGCCGCTACTACAACTCTCAGCTCCTGCGCCACCCCTTCACCACGTGGTAGGCACCGGTGACAGTGCGCAAAGGGTGAAGCCAGGGACAGCCCGCAGGCTTCACTCCTTTGCAGTCTTTTTTTGATGAAACAGGGACAAGCTCCCTGTTTCTTTTGTTATTATTTCCCCCCAACAAGACGAACCTCATTCGGCTTCGCCGAGAAATATCTCCGCCTCCGGCGGGAAATAGCCTGCCCCTTCGGGGGAAATAGCCTCCTTAATTATTTCCAAAAACAACTATTTCCGGCGCAGCCGTTTTTATTTCTTGGCGCAGCCAACAAAGAGAGCCTCATTCGGCTTCGCCGAGAAATAGCTCCGCCTATCGGCGGGAAATAGTCTTCCCCTTCGGGGGAAATAGCCTCCTTAATTATTTCCAAAAACAACTATTTCCGGCG
>JAKSLT010000057.1 GCA_024401055.1 Bacteroidaceae bacterium
ACGGCAACGGCAACGGCCAGACCGTGGTGGGCTACGGCACGAAGGAACCGACGAAAGTCGATGGCAACAACGACCATGCCTTCTATGCCGTAACGCTGGGCTCATCCGAAAACCTTACGGGCGCCGCACTGGTAAACCGACAGTTGAGAACGGGCGGACTCTTCCGCTTTGCCTCCCAGCGCACCACATCGATGGTGATGACCGACCCCGCCAGCCACAAACTGGTGTCGCAGACACTGGACAAGGCCAATGAGGCGCAGTGGTGGCTCGTGCAGCCCCTTACCGGCGGCGGCATAGCCCTGCGCAACTACCAGACGGGTCTCTACGTGCAGACAGCCAGCGGTGGAAGCACGCAATATACCACCGCTGCAGGCCGTGCCACGCTCTACGCCAAGGCTTCGCCGAAGGCTACGGCCACGAAGGGACTGGTGATGATATCCTCCAACGCTAACTTCGCGGACAAGTCGTGCCTCCACGACGACGCCGGCCACAAGGTAGTGAACTGGACCGCCAACAACGCGAACGGCGACAACCCTTGTTCGGACTGGAACATGACAGCCGTGGAGAATATGCCCACGGCAGAGGAACTAAAGAACCACTTCGACGAGGTGAGCGGAACGATACAACCCGCCGACGGCGTGACGGTGCAGATACGCAACGTGGAGTCGGGATGGCAGATTGGCGAGGACGGCAGCAGCCGCCTGCTGGCCCTGGAAGCCTCGAGCGAAGACTTTTCACAATATTGGGTGATGGAGAGCGACGGCAACGGCCGCTATGCCTTCCGCAACGTGAAGACGGGCCACTACTTCTCCTACACCTCCGGCACGGGCAACGGCAGCACGCAGAATGCCTCCGCCACGAAGAAGTCCTACTACACCGTCAGCGAGACCGCCGATGCCTGGCAGCGCACCTACCACATCAGCGGCTCCGAAACGGGCAGCCCCTTCTTCACCCACACCATACCCTCCAACGCCCCCACCGGCACTCCCCTGCCCTATGTCGTAAACACGACGGAGGACACCTCTTCCGCGCAATGGATATTCATCAAGACTAATCTCTCGGCCGAGGAGATTGAGGAAGCCCAGCTGGCCTTCAAGGCCTACGAGGACATCAAGGCCAACGTCTCCTCCTACACCACCAAGATGACGGCCTTCTTCACCGACGCCTCCTGCTCGGAACTTCTGCCCGAATACCAGAACCTCACCGACGAGGAACTGCGCAGCCAGTTTGAGGCACAGGGCCTGCCGGAATACCTCCTGCGCATCGCCCTGAAAGTGAAGAATGACACTTGGGCCAACGAGGACGAGATGAGCAAGGACTTCCGCGTGAACAACTATCAGGTATATTCCCACTATCTCTGGTCAAAGAACAAGGTGGGTATGGGCTACTGGTTTGGCCGTTTGAGCAATCCCACGGGCATTGTGGTGAAGCCGGGCGACATCCTCACCGTATTCTGCGACCAAGGTGCTCCCTCGGGCTGCCAGTTGCAGCTGGAATACGTGCAGGGCACCAACGCCGAGGGTGAGACGCTGAACCTCAACAAGGGCATCAACATCTTCTCGTTCTCGGAGGAGGCCACGCTCTTCGTATTCTACCAGACGAATGACACCCAGGTGAATACGAAACTCGCCAACTGTCCCGACGTGCGCGTCCACTTCGAAGGCGGCCACCTCCACGGCTACTATGACAAGACGCGCGGCCACAACAACGACACTTGGGCCCATCTGCGCAAGAACCTGCTCAAGCAGTCGAACGTAATCAATATCAAGACGAAGAACTTCGTGTTCTGCATGAACAACGAACTCGTGCAGAAAGCCTGCGCCACCGACATGGAACTTCTCCTTAAAGAGTGGGACATGATTGGAGATGCAGAAGACGAACTCATGGGCTACAATGACGCCTCCATCCCCGGTCTGTCCGAAGTGCAGCGCAACATCTTCAACTGTTTCTCCACCACCACCGGTGAGTATATGTGCGCCAACCATAATGGCACCTACTACCTTGAAGGCACCCTCTCCACCATTATGAACCCCAAGGAAATGGCCGACGGCGGCATCTGGGGTCCCGCCCACGAAAACGGACACCTGCGCCAATACCTCATCTTGATGTTAGGCACTTTGGAATCCAGCAACAACCTCTTCTCCAATGTGGCTGTCTATAAGCAGGGACGCACCACGCAGCGCGGCGCAGCACCTGCCACAATCTTCGACCACTTCGCCAACAAGATTGACTGGTCCCAATACGACATTTGGGAAACCACCCACATGCTCTACCAACTCTATCTCTACTTCCATGTCAACGGCGTCATGCCCGACTTCTATCCCCGCGTGTTCTCCAAGCTGCGTCAGGATCCTATGAACCGCACCCTGAAGACGACCGTATCCGCCACCGAGGAATACCACAAGTTCGCCCGTTTCTGCTGCGATGTCGCACAAGCCGACCTCAGCGAGTTCTTTGCCTCCTACGGCTTCTTCGTGCCCGTAACCTTCGGCTCCTATGACCTCGGCAACTATATCGTCGAAACTACACAGGAAAACATCGACGAGACACTGGCCTATATGCATCAGTTCCCCAAGAAGCTCGGCAACATTCTCTTCATCGAGGACCGCGTGGCCCCCGTTCCCGCCACCTACGATGGACATAAGGAGGGCGAAATGAAGAAACGCCGCTCCGACGATGCCCTCAACGGTCAGCCGGCTGGTGATGTGGGCCAGTACGGCGACTACCTCCTGGAGCCCGTCCTCGTCGATGCCTTCTACACCATAGACGCCACGGGCAAGGTGGAGGTGCAGTACCGCGAGGCCCAGTCCCTCGTAGGCTTCAAGGTCTATGATGCCGACGGCAACCTTGCCTTCGTCAGCAACAAGTTCTCCTTCACGCTGCCCTCCAGCCTCTACAAACACGACTACAAGATTTACGCCGCCATGGGCGACGGCTCCGACGTCCTCCTCACCACCGACATCCCCGAGGGTATCGACATGACGCTCCTTCCCACCACCCATGACTCTTTGCCCATGACCCACTACGACCTCCAGGGCCGCCGCGTCCTCAACCCCACCAAGGGCAACATCTACCTGCAAGGCGGCAAGAAGCGCATGTATTGAAAAAGACAACAGACAACAGACAACGGACAACAGACAGCTATAAACTTCCGCTCGCCAAAGCGAGAACTCTCAACTGTCAACTATCAACTATTAACTGTTAACTCCCCTCTCCCCCCATGACCCTCACCTCGCTCATCGACGACACCTCGCGCTGCGGCTTCCCCACTGAACACGGGCTCTGCCTGCACATTGCCTGCGCCGACGGTCGCAATCTGCTTTTCGACATGGGGCAGAGTCCGATGTTTGTGCGCAATGCCGAACGTCTGGGAATATCCTTGGCAGAAGTAAGCGAGGCCTCCATCTCCCATGGTCACAACGACCACGGTGGAGGCCTCGCCGCTTTTCTCACTGTCAACAAGAAAGCCCGCGTGTATGTCCATCGCGAAGCCTTCGCCCCTCATTTCTCGCGCCATGCCGAGGGGCTGCACGACATCAGTCTGGACAAGACCTTGAAAGACTGTCCCCGCCACCTTCTCTGTGGCGACACGACAGAGACAGCCTCCGGCGCTCTCCTCTTCACTACCCCGCCTCACCCCGATGACACGCCCTTGCCACCGGGCAGCGAGCGCTTCCTCACCGAAGAAGGCTCATCGGACTCCTTCGCCCACGAGCAGAGTCTCATCATAAAAGAAGGGCCTCACACCGTGCTCTTCGCCGGTTGCGCCCACCGCGGCATTGTCAACATCATCCGCCAGGCCACGCGCCTCATCGGCCATGCCCCCACCCTCGTCGTTGGCGGCATGCACCTCTCGCGCCACGGTCTCTCTCCCGCCGAGGAGGACGCCGCCATCACAAGCCTGGCCGCAGACCTCAACGCATTCCCCGCCTGCCGTTTCCTCACAATGCACTGCACAGGCCTCGCCCAATACGACAAGCTCCGAAACCTATTAGGCTCCCGCATCGACTACCTCTCATGCGGCGAACAATACACAATCACATAACCTACGCCAATGTTACCATCTCCCCGCACTCTTCTCCTTGTGGTCTCTCTGCTGTTCGTTTCCTCCAATCTTATGGCAGAGTCAAAATTCAAGGACAAACTGAAAGAACACAACATCACCGAGACGGCCGTTCCCGACAGCACCCTGCCTGCCATGGACCGCTACAACCCCGAGTTGGGCTACTTCCAGAAAGCCTACACCGACCTCGGCGACCCGCGCTTCATGTATGGAGCCGGTGACTTTGCCATAGGTATCGGCGGCACAGTGCGAGCCTCGGCTTACTTCGACATATACGGCTCCCCCACCAACAACAAGCCCAATTTCTCCCTCGCCAACATCTCCATACCCACTGATAATGCCAACAAGTTCGGCCTCTCTGCCAGCAGCTCCGAGCTCCATGTCAAGGCGCGCCGCAAACTGGGCAAGCACCAAATCATTGCCTACATCAGCATGTCGGTGAACGACGACGAGAAGATAGGCCTCAATCTCGGCTATGTTTCTTTCGACGGCTTTTCCATCGGTAAGATTTACTCCTTCTTTATGGACCTAGAAGCCGGCACACGCACCGTGGACCTCAGCGGGCCGTGCAGCCAGATTGCCCGAGCACAGCCTCTTCTGGGCTACACCCACATATTCAACAAGCATTGGACCGTGGGCATCTCCGCCGAAAAGCCCGAAGCCAAAGCCGAAGCCTATCCCGAATGGGGCGTGGAACTCGACAACCAGCCCATGCCCGACTTTGCCTTCCGCGGGAAATACAGTTGGAGCAAAGGCCATCTTCAGGCCGCCGGCCTGCTGCGCAACATGACAGCATGGCGCCACGATCGCGGCACCGTAGCCGTCAATCAGGGCGAAACGATCCACAAACTGGGCTGGGGCCTGGCCCTCAGCGGCAAGTACGCTCCCTCTTCCAAGGGCCACATTTCCTTCCAGACCTACTACGGCAGGGGCATCGCCCGCTACATCAACGACATCAGCGGCCTCAACCTCGACATGGGTGTCAACGACTGGAATGCCAGCACCGGTCTCGCTGAAAGCATGAAACCCGTACCCGTCTGCGGCGGTTTCATTGCCGGACGCTATCGCTGGACGCGCTGCATCTCCTCCAACGCCGTACTGGGCTATGTCCGTGCCGGCCATCCCGACAACATGGTCGTCAGGAACCCCTTCAAATACTCCCTCTATGGTGCCGTCAACGTATTCTGGGCCATCACCGACTACTGCTCCGTAGGCCTTGAATACACCGGTGGCGGCCGCGCCAACTACTACGAAGGCAACGAGCCCCACTACGGCCGCGGCAACCGCATCAACGGCACGTTTATCTACCAGTTCTAGAAGACCCTCCCCCTTACCCCTCGGCATTTTGCCCGTCGGCAAAAGCAAATGGAAGGGAATATATACTTACGAGCGATAATTTTCAACTATAAACTATTAACTAAATCCTCCCCACAGCCCCATTCCATTCCCCTCCATTTAGGGAGGGGTTAGGGGTGGGTCTGTAGGTGTCAACTATGAAGCTTCCTCTCATCTGGCGTATCCTCATCGCCGTCGCCCTCGGCATAGGCCTGGGCTATGTCCTGCCCCTCCCCGTCGTCAGGGCATTCATGACCTTCAACGGCATCTTCTCACAGTTCATCTCCTTCCTCGTGCCCCTCATCATCGTGGGACTCGTCACACCCGCCATCTGCCGCATGGGCAAGGGCGCAGGGCGCATGCTGCTCCTCACCTTCCTACTGGCCTACGGCTCCACCCTCATCGCCGGCATCTTTTCCTACGCCAGCAGCGCAGCCGTCCTCCCCAGCCTCATCACGCCGGACTCAGCCCTCGCCGCCAGCACCGCATCCACAGCCGTCGACCCCTTCTTCACGCTCGCCATCCCCCCCATCCTCGACGTGATGACGGCCCTCGTCAGCACCTTCATCTTCGGCATATTCCTCAATATGTCCGACGGCAAAGCCCTCACCGCCGTCTTCTACGACCTTGAGCGCGTCGTCACCCTCGCCATCAGCAAGATACTCATACCCCTCCTCCCCCTCTTCATCTTCGGCATCTTCCTCAAGATGAGCTACACCGGCGAAGCCGGCCCCATCATGCAAGTCTTCGCGAAGGTCATCCTCTTCATCTTCACCCTCAGCCTCATATACATCCTCTTCATCTTCACCCTCGCCGGCATCATCGGGCGCCGCAACCCCTTCCGCGCCGTCCTCACCATGCTGCCCGCCTACGTCACGGCCCTCGGCACCTCCAGCAGCGCCGCCACCATCCCCGTCACCCTCGCACAGGCCAAGAAGTGCGGCGTACGTCCCGAAGTGGCCGGCTTCACCATCCCCCTCTGCGCCACCATCCATTTGCCGGGCTCCATCATCAAGATAGTAGCCTGTTCCCTCACCATCATGGTGATGCAGGGCCTCCCCTACTCCTTCAGCCTCTTCTTCGGCTTCATCGCCCTGCTCGCCATCACAATGGTAGCCGCCCCCGGCGTTCCCGGCGGTGCCATCATGGCCGCCATAGGACTCATAGCCTCCATGCTCGGCTTCTCCGAGACCGACCAGGCCCTCATCATCGCCCTCTACATCGTCATGGACTGCTTCGGCACCGCCTGCAACGTCACCTGCGACGGCGCCATCTCCATCATAGTGGACCGGCTTAAGAAAGTGAAAAGTGAAGAATAACCAGTGAACAGTGAAAGAGTGAACAGTGAACAATAAAAGTCACTCCCACTAATTCCCTAATTTTCTAATTTTCTAATTCCCCCCTCTCCCCCAACAAAAGCCCCCCTTCGGGGGGGGTATGGGGGGGCTTCTTTCCCCCATGACCTCCTCCACCCCAGAAAGCCTCGTCCTCGGCTCCCGCTATTACGGTCTCATCGACTACGACGAGCTCTACTCCATCGCCATGGGCATCTTGGCGACCGAGCCCCTAGCCACCCCCGCCGACCTCGACGCCCAAGTGGAGGCCATGATGTAGTCCCTTTACCCGCTCCCGCTGGCACATCCCGCCCCGCAGCCCCTGTGCCTTGAGCATCAGCTCAAGCCCCCCCCCAAAAAAAGCCATAGAGCCCCCGCGGAATACCGTCCGCAGGGGCTCTTCTCTTTTCTCTTAAATTGCTATTCCTTTTTCGACTACTCGGCGGTCTCGGGGACGAAAATCCATTCGGAGGTGCCGGCCTTGCAGTACTGATAGGTACCGACGGGCGTGCCCCAGCCGGCGGCGTTGATGCAGAGGCCGTCGATCATCATGCGGGTGGTGCGGAGGTAGTAGCCCGTGCTTTCCCAGTCGGTGAAGAAATGGAAGACGACGGGCTTGGCGGCCAGAGTCAGCTGGCTGAGGCCGTAGGCGCACTCGCCGCCCGTGGTTTCCTGAATGTAATGGCCGGTGCGGACGTTGCGGATGGTGTAGCCCGCCCCGCAGACGCGGATTTGCCAGACGTCGCCCTTGTCGGCGTCGGACGAGTTGAGCAGGCCGCATGACTCGTAGAGATACTCGTCGCCGTACATTGTGTTGTTGTGAATGCGATAGAGGCCTTCGTCAATCGTGACTTCCGTCTGCGCCATCAGGCTGAGAGGGAGGAGAAGGAGGAAGAAGAGCCCCCCTCTTATCCCCCCAAGGGGGGAAGACGTGATAGAGTTCATAGTGGTTTGGAGGTGTTAAGGATTATCGGTGTGCAAAGTTACGTTTTTTGCCGCATATATTGAAGGCGCGGCGGTGTTTTTTTATGTTTGAGCCCTTGTTTTGTTTCGGCGTCCGCGATTTTTGGGGTGATTTGCGGGGATACTTCGCAGCGCGTCGGTTCCTCGCGCGCGTATAATAGTAATATGTGTGCGCTCTCTTCTTTGAAGGCGGGCCGACGCGACGATAACAAAAACGAAAACGAAGACCTGGGCGGGGGAGGATTGGCCCTAATTTTGTTCCATTTTGTTCCATTTGAGGCTTTTAAGGAAAAAAAACGAAAAAAACTGAGGAAATACCGGCAAAATGTTGTAATTTTGCAGCATGGACAAATATATTTTGCAAAAGTTGAGGGACGACGTTGAGTCGTTCTTTGCCACGCCGATGCAGACGCGGCGCGATTTCGACCGTCTCGCACTGGCTGTCACCGAGCGCACGGGCGAGAGCATCAGCCCCACCACCCTGCGCCGCTTCTGGGGCTATCAGGAACAGGAAGGGGGATATACTGTATCCACGCACACGATTACCATGCTCTGCCGCCTGGTGGGGGCGCGCTCCCTTAAGGAATACGAGGCACGCAGCCGGCAGGACGCGACGGCTGATGCCGACGGCGCCGGCAAACCCGCGAACGAGAACAGCGCCTTCATCAAGGGCGACGAAGTGCTGGAGACGGACATGCTTATCTTCGGCGACCGCATCGTGCTCTCATGGGCGCCCAATCGCCGCGTGGAGGTGGAATATCAGGGCAGGGAGGTCTTTCGCGTCATAAGCTCGGAGAACAGCAAGCTACGGCCGGCCGACACCTTCCACACGCGCCAGTTCGTGAACGGCGAGCCGCTGTACTGCCGCAGCCTGGTGCGCTGCGGCGTGGCCACCTCCGACTACTATTGCGGCAAGCAGGGCGGCATACATTTCACGAAGAAACAAAGCCCCTCCCCGTAAAAGCTTCCTACGGTTATCGGCCTTAGCCGCTCGCCAAAGCGAGAACTTTGACACCTGCATTTTGGCCGTCGCCAAAAGCCCCCCCAGCTCTCTCCGGCTCCGCCACCTCTCCCCTGTTAGGGAAAGGGTTCGCTCTTTGAGCGAGGAGGGGGAAGTTACCTCTATAGGACGAAAATGCTGTTGGTAACTTATTATCTCATAATCCTATTATCTCATAGTCCCAATGCAAGAGACAGACACCTCCGACTTCATCACCCTCCCGCCCGACGACATCATGGCGGGCACCGACGCCATCCGCCTTGAGGAATGCGACGGCAGCACCTGCCTGGCGTGGCACAGCATAGACCGCGAGCACGGCGGCCGCCACCTTTTCTACAAGCAGCTCCGTCCTGAGCTGCAAGGCAATGAGGCCTGCCGCCTGATTTTCCGCAAGGAGTTCGACACGGGCTCCGTGCTCGACTCGCCCTTTCTGCCGCGCTACTGCAGCTTGAAAGAAACCGACGGCGGTATGCTGATGACGATGGATTACATCGAAGGCCACACGCTCGCGCAAATCCTTTCGGAGACGCCCGCACAGCTGAAGGGCGCACAGGTGCTGGAACACCTGGCCACGCAGCTGGCCGAGGCCCTCGTGTATCTCCACGCCCACAACGTGCTGCACCTCGACCTGAAACCCTCCAACATCATCCTGACGCAGCGCACGCAGAACATCAAAATCATCGACCTGGGCTTCTGCGGCACCGACGCTTGGGCCCTGTCGATGGGCTCCAATCCCGCCTACTCCTCGCCCGAGCAGAACGAGGGCCACCCCGAACTGGTGAGCGCACGCTCCGACATCTACGCCGTGGGACGCATCCTCCGCCACATTGCCGAAGTCACGCAGACGGAGCTCCCCCAGTGGCTCGCCGCCATCGTGGAGAAGTGCACGCAGCCCGACCCCGCCCAGCGCTTCGCCTCCGCCGCCGAGCTCCTCGAACGCCTCCAGTACCACGGCCGCAACAGGAAGCTCCGCCGCCGCATAGCCGGTGCCGCCGTAGGCCTCATCGCCCTTGCCGTAGCGGCTTTCTTCCTGCACCGGTACTATCCTCAGCTCGTGGAATACTGTTACGACAAGACCCATGAGCGCACCTTCACGACCCACGGGCTGCACTTCCGCGTAATGTCCTTCTACGACGCCACGGCGGAGGTCACCGCCCCGGCCGACTCGCTCTATCCCTTCGGCGTGGTCATCCCCGACACCGTGCACTACCGCGGCCGCCCCTACGACGTAGTGCGCATCGGCCCGAAAGCATTCTACGGCAATCATCTCAACGGCGTGGTGCTGGGAAACAAGCTGGAGAGCATCGGCGACTCAGCCTTCTACTGCTGCGGCAACCTGCCCACCGTCAACATGGGCGACAACGTGCGCGAGCTGGGCATCGCCGCCTTCCGCGGCTGCGACAGCTTGTATAGCATCCGCCTGTCGAGGAATCTGCGCGAAATACCCGACCGCTGCTTCCAGGACGACAGCATCTTATTGCAGAGGATAGACCTCCCCGAGGGCGTGGAGCGCATCGGCCGCGACGCCTTCGCCGGCTGCACGCATCTGGAGAGCATCAGCCTGCCCAAGAGCCTGCGCCACATCGACCGCGGCGTGTTCTGGGAATGCCGCTCGCTGGACAACGTCGTCATCCCCGCCAGTGTAGAGAGCATCGGCGACTTCTGTCTGTGGTTCTGCGACAATCTCCACAGCGTCAAGGTGATGAACCCGGAGCCCGTCAATACCACTGAATTCCTGGAATATGTAGCTCCCGACTGCATCCTATACGTGCCGAAGGGCTCCTTGGAAGCCTACAAGAATACAATGGCCTGGAGCATATACAGGATGGAGGAGAGTAATGAATAGTTCAGGAAGTCTTAACTAAAAGACGTGCGACATGGTTCAACTTGCGGGCCGTGTCGCATGCCTTTTAGGGGGAATTTGCGAGTAGTCAATTGGCGTTTTGGGCGCAAGACTGATGAAAAGAGGAAAGAAATTTGGGATTTCGCCGATTTTATCGTATTTTTGTACGCGAATATCAACTCTAACAAAAAATAAATGAAAGATACCATCCTCGCCATCGCCGGCAAGCCCGGCCTCTTCCGCATGCTCTCACGCGGCAACAACAACATTATCGTGGAAACCCTCGACGAGACGAAGAAGCGCACCGCCATCGGCATGCGCGACCGCATCACGTCGCTCAACGACATCGCCATGTATACCGATGAGGACGACGTGCCCCTGATGAAGGTGTTCCAGAACATCTACGACGCCCTGAAGGGTCCCTCGCCCTTGAGCCACAAGACGGCCACCGCTGCCGAACTGGAGGAATTCATGACCACCGCCCTCCCCGCCTGGGACAAGGACCGCGTGCGCCAGAGCGACATCAAGAAACTCCTGCAATGGTACAACGTGCTGGCCAAGGCAGGATATGAGGAGTACGATACAGAAGAAACAAAAGAATCCTAAGCCCCTATCCGTCAGCGGCACCCGCCGCTGATACCTCCCCCCCCCGCTCATCAAGCGGACTCTTGCCCCATTAGGGGAAAGATGGCGGAAGGCAGAAAGGGGCTGGGAAGGAAGATACCCCTAAAGGCAGGGCATACCTTATATAAATTAGGCAACCAATAATTCCCCAAAGACACGACCTTCAGTACATTATTCCTTCCCCTATGGGGGAAGGTGGCAGTGGCGGGTGCCGCTGACGGATAGGGGCCGCAGTCGGGGACTTTCATATGACACTCATCAAATCTATTTCGGGTTTCCGCGGCACCATCGGTGGCGCACCCAGCGACGGACTGAGCCCCATCGAGATTGCTAAGTCCGTAAGTGCTTACGCCTCGTTGCGTGAGAAAGTTGTCAACCGCTCATACCGCCGCAAAATCGTGGTGGGCCGCGACGCCCGCATCTCGGGCGAGATGGTGAGCCACGTGGTGTGTGGCACGCTGATGGGAATGGGCTTCGACGTGATAAACATCGGCCCGGCCTCCACGCCCACCACCGAACTGGCCGTAGTGATGGAGCACGCCGTGGGCGGCATCATCATCACCGCCAGCCATAACCCCCGCCAGTGGAACGCCCTGAAGTTCCTCAACGAGCACGGCGAGTTCCTGCCCCCAGAGGAGGCCTCGGAGGTGGTGCGCATCGCCCACAACGGCGAGGTGGAGTTTGCCGACGTGGACCATCTCGGCGCCTACATCAAGAACTTCTCCTACGACCAGCGCCACATCGAGAAGGTGCTGGAACTGGAACTCGTAGATGTGGAAGCCATCCGCAAGGCCAACTTCCGCGTGTGCCTCGACTGCGTGAACAGCGTGGGCGGCGTCATCCTGCCTAAGCTGCTGGCACAACTGGGCGTGACGAACATCACCGTGCTCAACGGCGAGCCCACCGGCGACTTCGCCCATAACCCCGAGCCTCTGAAGCAGCACCTCACGGAAATCCGCAGCCTGCTGCGCAAGGGCCGCCACGACATAGGCTTCGTGGTGGATCCCGACGTGGACCGTCTGGCCCTCATCTGCGAGGACGGCACGATGTTCGGCGAGGAGAACACCCTCGTGGCCGTAGCCGACTACGTGCTGCAGCACACGCCCGGCAACACCGTGAGCAACCTCAGTTCCACCCGCGGCCTGCGCGATGTGACGGAGAAATACGGTTGCACCTACACGCCTGCCGCCGTGGGCGAGGTGAACGTGGTGACGAAGATGAAGGAGACCGGTGCCGTAATCGGCGGCGAAGGCAACGGCGGCGTAATTTACCCCGCAGCCCACAGCGGACGCGACGCCCTCGTAGGCATTGCCCTGCTGCTGACCTATCTGGCCAAGACGGGGAAGCGCACCAGCGAACTGCGCAACAGCCTGCCGGAGTACTACATCGCCAAGAACCGCATAGACCTGGAGCCCACGACCGACATCTTCGCAATACTGCAGAGGGTGAAGGAGATGTACAAGCACGAGAAAGTGACCGACATCGACGGCGTGAAGATAGACTTCGCCGACAAGTGGGTACACCTGCGCAAGTCCAACACCGAGCCCATCATCCGCGTCTATTCCGAGGCCCACACCATGGAAGAGGCCGACGCTCTGGGCAAGCAAATTATGGACATTGTGTATCAGATGACGCATAAGGAAGAATAAAGACCCGACCAAGGCCAAACCCAAGCCCCTCCCCGTCAGGGCTGGCTGCGCCACCCTGCCACCCCTCCCCATGCAGGGAGGGGGAATTACCCCTGCGGATAGTAACGCGCCTGCAACCTTTAGAGGTATATCCCCCTCCCTCGCTCGCAGAGCGAACCCTTTCCCCAACAGGGGAGAGGTGGCGGAGCCGGAGAGAGGCTGGGAGGGGTGGCAAAGTTCTCGCTTTGGCGAGCGGCTAAGGCCGATAACCGAAGGAAGCTTTGACGGGGAGGGGCTTGGGAAAGAAATATACACATTCAATAATAAACAAATACCATGTTTTCTCTTTTACATAAAGCATCCGCTCCCCTCCCTCAGAGGGAGGGGTTGGGGGTGGGTCTTCTGCTTCTTGCGGCCCTTCCGGCCACTGCACAGCGCTGGAACGTCGTGTATATCATGACGGACGACCACACGGCGCAAATGATGTCCTGCTACGACAAGACCAACATCCAGACGCCCAACCTCGACCGCATCGCCAACGACGGCGTGCGCTTCGTCAATTCCTATGTGGCCAACTCCCTCTCCGGCCCCAGCCGCGCCTGTATGATAACGGGCAAGCACAGCCACAAGAACGGTTTTACCAACAACGAGCACGGCGTGTTTGACGGTTCGCAGCAGACAATGCCGAAACTGATGCAGCAGGCCGGCTACAGCACCTGCCTCATCGGCAAGTGGCACCTCGTGAGCACCCCCACGGGCTTCGACCACTACGAAATCATCCCCGGACAGGGCGACTACTACAACCCCACGTTCATCACTATGGACGGCCAGACGCACAAGGAGCAGGGCTACCTCACCAACATCCTCACCGACAAGGCCATTGACTGGATGAACCAGCAGCGACAGCAGAAGACGGCCGACGGCCAGCAGAAGCCTTTCATCCTCTTCCTCCACGAGAAGGCCTGCCACCGCGACTGGCTCCCCGAGCTGAAGTACCTCCACGAGTATGAGGACGTCACCTTCCCCCTGCCCCACAACTTCAACGACACGTGGGAGGGCCGTGAGGCCGCACAGCGCCAGGAGATGTCCATCGCCTCCAACACGGACATGACGATGGACTACGACATCAAGATGTACGACCCCAACGTCCGCACGCACCTCACCGACACATACCTCAACTTCATCGGCCGCATGGACAGCCAAGAGCGCGCCATCTACGACGCCTTCTACGACTCCCTGGCCGTTGACTTCCGCAGCCGCCACCTCACGGGACTGGCACTGAAGGAATTCAAGTACCAGCGCTTCATGCGCGACTACGCCAAGGTCGTGAAGACCTTTGACGACAACGTAGGCCGCCTTCTCGACTATCTGGACGAGACGGGCCTATCCGAGAATACCCTCGTCGTCTATACCTCCGACCAAGGCTTCTACATGGGCGAGCACGGCTGGTTCGACAAGCGCTTCATGTACGAAGAGAGCCTCAACACGCCCCTCGTGATGCGCATGCCCACCAAGTACAACAAGCCCGTGGCCCACGGCGACATCACCGAAATGGTGCAGAACATTGACTACGCCCCCACCTTCCTGGAACTGGCCGGTGCCCCCGTGCCCGCCGACATTCAGGGCGTGAGCCTCCTGCCCCTGCTCGAAGGCAAGCACCCCAAGGACTGGCGCAAGTCGCTCTACTACCACTACTACGAATACCCTGCCGAGCACTCCGTGCGCCGCCACTACGGCGTCCGCACCGCCGACGGCTGGAAACTCATCCACTTCTATCCCTGCGCCGGCGAGCGTCCCAGTCAGCAGGTGGACCAGTGGGAGATGTACGACCTCAACGCCGACCCCCACGAGATGCACAACATCTACGGTCAGCCCGCCTACGCCAAACAGCAAAAGCGCCTGCAGAAGGAACTCGTGAAGCTCCAGAAGCAGTACGACGACCCCATCGAAAGCGAACTACAAGCAAGGCAGAAGTAAAGCAAATAACGCAACAATGATGGATACTTCACTCAACATTCGGAAGTCTGCCACCAGTCCGTTGGAGGCATTGGTGGCTCACTTTAACGCTTCCTCCAAAAGTGTGCAACGCGCCTTTACCAAATTAGTAATAGAATCCAAGGCCAATGAGCTGGCGGCTGCACGTCAGAAAGCCTTGGTGCGTCAGAGTCTCCATCAGGCTTTCAAAGAACTGAATGCCGATGAGGCAAGACCCGTTGAGGAGCTGTTCAACGAACTTTAGGGAACATTGATGGTAACGATAAATACCCTTCCCGAGTTCACCCGCCGAGCTAAACGGCTGGCAAAAAAATACCAGTCGTTCAAGGAGGACTTACGCCATTTAGTAGAATCACTCCAACAAAATCCCATGCAAGGCGTCAGCCTTGGCAAAGGAGGCGTGTATAAAGTCCGAATGAGCATAGCAGCTAAAGGAGGCGGCAAGAGAGGCGGAGCCCGCGTTATCACCTTTGTTGTAAACATGACGTCCCCCGGCAGCTATGAAGTGACGCTACTTACTATCTACGACAAAAGCGAAATTCAAAACGTAAGCGACAGCTACCTGAAGAGTCTGATAGAAACTCTATCATCAAACTGACTTTGCCCTTGTAAATCGTCTTACCACGCCACGCCCTCCTGCCAGACGGGCACCAAACGCACTCCTTATTATAATATATACGCGCGCGAGTCTCCCTCCGAGGCTCGCGCGCTGTTTTTTAGGCCCGTTCTCTGCCACGCGGCCGCCAGTCTGACAAAGAGTTCTGCCAATTTGTCACAGCCGAAACTCCCCGAAATGTTAAAATCTCGGCCT
>JAKSLT010000058.1 GCA_024401055.1 Bacteroidaceae bacterium
ATACCTGCGGTTAGGCATGAATTAGGAATAAATGTATCATAAATTTTCGCGGTTTGTATCATGGGGCGTTATCGCCTACCTGACGGCAGGCGTCCCGCGCGTCGTATCCCCCAGACCAGCCATAACGCTGCGCTCATGGGTGGCTACCCTATATCATGCCTACGGCATTTCGCGTTTTTACTTCGTATCTCTAACTTCGTTTTAGATTCTTTCGTTCGGAAAAGTTCAAATAAATTTGGCTATTTCGCAATTACTTAGTAATTTTAACTTGGTTTTAGATACTCCCGCTCGGAAAAGCTCAAATAAATTTGGCTTTTCGCTCACTTATTCGTATCTTTGCTCCCGCAAGCGAGACTAACCGCTTGTCAAGAAGGCGTTCCACGCTTTATCCTTTAATAGAAATCGCCAGTTTCACTAAGCAGAAGGATAGAGGGTATGTGACGTCCACCTGTATGTGTTTTTGCATACGGCACACTCCACGCCGAATAGCAATTACATATCGGCGTGGGGTTGCTATATTCTTATTCATTTCTGCGCGGTGTTTGGCGATACCCTATTAAGATGAGTAAGGACAAGTCCCTGCGCTTTTCTTGTATATTCACCTCAATAAGGCTGAGTCGGGGGATTGTAAGCGCCGTGATAGTTATGGCAAAATTAATTGTTCACACTTCTAAGATTATTCTGAAGAAAACAGGTAAACGTACATCCTTCTCCTTAAAACATTAAGAAAATGGTGTTAGGGCTCTCTCCTAAAAACAGCCTTGAGTTAACAAGTATTATGTATGAAAATAAGCCATGAAAGGTACACAGAAATAGCCCTTTATTGTTTAATAGAAACATCTAAAGCCTTTAATTAAAACAACAATGAAAACAATCAAATTTTTTATTATCGCAATTTTTGCGATTGTTAGTTTGGGCACTCAGGCTCAAGTAGTAAGAATCTATAAGGATGGAAAACTTGTAGATGAATTTCCCTCAGAACGCGTTGACAGTGTTGTCTATGAAAAGCCTGCACCTATATCCTATAAATATTATGTAGGAACAACTAGCCCTGATACTTTTACTACGAACAAGACAAGTAATTACAAAATCTTCAAAGTTGACTTTGGTCAGGAATCAGAAAGAAAATACTTTGTATTCCCCAAAGAATGGGGAGAACCGATATTCTATGACCCCTATGGCGGAGGAGAGATTGGCATGGATAATAGGACAGAGCGCTACAATATAAAAGACTATTCGGTATATACAAGTAGTAATATATGTGGAGTTCTACATATTAAGTGGTTACTGAAGTAAATTATAACGATTATAGTATATGAAAGCTAAATATATATTGTTATTCTTGGCCTTGCTAATTTGCATGGTGGAAGCACATGCCCTGAACATCACGGTAGAAGCGAGGTCTTCTTCTAAGACGGTAGAATATGCTCTGGAGTTGAATCCCAAGTTAATTATTTCAGAAGGTAATTTAACATTTACGGATAATAAAGCAACTACAACATTCTCTACGAATGAGCGCTTGGTTCTTCGTATAAAGGGGCAGAATAAAGAATACACCATTACAGTCACCTCTGCCAACACTACGATGGGCACCGTCTCCGGCGGCGGCACTTACGAGGAAGGCAAGACGGTGACGCTGACGGCTACGCCGAAGTCGGGCTACCGCTTCGTGAAGTGGAGCGACGGCAGCACGGCCAATCCTTACACTTTCAAGGCTACGAAGAACGTGACGCTGACGGCCAGCTTTGAGGCCATCACTTATGATTATACGGTTAAGTTTGTGAATGCTCCCAAGGATGCCAAGGTGACTATCGACGGCAAGAGTTATGCCGACGGTGCCAAGTTTACCACTAAGAAACAACTTCAAGCGAGCGATGTCAAAGCTACGTATGCGGGCTACACGACGAATGTGAAGATTCAGAACTACGTTATCACCGTGACCTACACCAAGACGACGGACGGCGTGGAGAGTGTGGCTGCCGACGATGAAGCAGAGACGGCAGTGAACTACGACCTCACGGGCCGCAAGGTAAGCCAGAAAACAAAGGTTCGCGGCATTAACTTGCAGAAGATGAATGACGGCACGACGAAAAAAGTGCTGACGCGCTAAGAGACACTACATTACACATACAACGCGCGCCGTCGAGGAAGTCCTTGGCGGCGCGTGTTTGAATAGCGGAGGGGTGTAGGAGGTGTAAGAAGTGTAGGAAAAAATGTGCTTCGCGCGCGTATATATATATTATCGGTGCGGGGTGAAACGAATTTAGCTTTTTCACAGGAAAGTGTCGAAGATACAACATAACGGAGGGCAGGACTTGCATCCTACCCTCCGTTATGTTGTCCGGCCCCGCTCCAACTTCCCCCGAGGGGGAAAGGCTGCTTTGCGAGCAGGACATGTTCTGTTATTACCAGCAGACTACGCGGTTCTTCGGGGCGATGTAGAGTTTGTTTTTCTTCGTCACGTTGAAGGCGTCGTACCATGCGTCAATATGGGGCAGCGTGCCGTTTACGCGCCAGCGGCCGTTGGAGTGAGGATCCATGGTGTTGAGCTGGCGGATGGACTCCTCGCTGCTGTTGCCGGCCCACACGAAGGCGTAGCTGAGGAAGAAGCGCTGTTCGGGTGTGAAACCGTCAACGACCTTGAGGGGCTTGTCGGCCGTGGCATTCTTGAAGGCTTGGTAGGCCACCATAATGCCGCCGTGGTCGGCCATATTCTCGCCGAGGGTGAGGTGGCCGTTAGCGTGGAGGCCGGGAAGGACTTCTATCTTGTCGAAATGGGCGGCGAGCTGCTCGGTGCGCTGATGGAACTTCCTGAGGTCTTGGTCTGTCCACCAGTTGTTGAGGTTGCCGTCCTTGTCGTACTGTGAGCCCTGGTCGTCGAAGCCGTGGGTCATCTCGTGGCCTATGACTACGCCGATGGCGCCGTAGTTGGCAGCATCGTCAGCCTGAGCGTTGAAGAAGGGGGGCTGGAGTATGCCGGCGGGGAAGCAGATTTCGTTGGTGGTGGGGTTGTAGTAGGCGTTGACGGTCTGGGGCGTCATGAACCATTCGTCCTTATCGACGGGCTTGCCTACCTTAGTCTGGAGTTCGAAGTCGGAGTTCCAGATGGCGGCGCGGCGCATGTTCTCGTAGAACGTGATGGACTCATCGATGGTGAGGTCGGAGTAGTCCTTCCACTTGTCGGGGTAGCCGATCTTCACGTAGAAAGTGTTGAGTTTCTCGTGGGCTTTCTTCTTGGTCTCGGGGCTCATCCATGTCTGTGCGTCGATGCGCTCGCCGAGGGCAGTCTGGAGGTTGCGGACGAGGGTTGTCATGCGCTGCTTGCTGCTTTCGGGGAAGTAGCGCTCAACATAAATCTTGCCTACGGCTTCGCCAAGGACGTTGTTGACGGTGCGCACGGCGCGCTTCCAGCGGGGACGGTCCTGCTGCACGCCGCTCATAACGTGGCTGTAGAAGTCGAAGGAGAGGGCGCGGAAGTCGTCGGAGAGGGCGTTGGCGGCATCGTTGACGAGCTTGAACTCGGCATAAGCCTTGAGGGCTTCGAGAGGATACTCGCTGAGGATTTTCTCCACTTCATGGATTGGGGCGGGCTGGCCTATTACGATTTCGCTGAATGCAGGGAAGTTGCCTTGGAGGAAGAGGGTGCTCCAGTCGATGCCGGGATACTCGGCGAGGAGTTCAGTGTAGGGCAGTTTGTGGTAGTTGGCCACGGGGTCGCGGAGCTGTACGCGGCTGAAGGAGGGCTTGGCGAGCTGGGTCTCAATCTGCATGACGTAGTGCATCTTTTCCACGGCTTCCTTCTCGGTGTTGTCTACGAGGAGGAGGAGCTGGATGATATAGTCCTTGTAGGCTTCGCGTATCTTCGCGGTGGGCTCGTCGTCGTTGAGATAGTAGTCGCGGTTGCCCATGGAGAGTCCGCCCTGCTGGACTTGCACGATGTTGTTGCAGGCATTCATCTCGTCGGCGCCGACGCCAACCTCAAAGAATGTGGGGACGCCTTCACGGCCGAGCTGCGACGTGAGCACCCAAAGTGCCGACTTGCTTTGCAGGGCGCGTATCTTGCGCAGGGTGGGCATGATGGGGTCTGCGCCGTCGGAGTTGCGGCGTGTGGAGTCCATGGCCAGGCGATAGAGGCTGGCGATTTTCTGCTCAAGGGAGCCCTCTATGTTCTGCTGTGCGGCAAGGCCGGTGATGATGTCGCGGAGGTTCTTCTCGTTGTCCTCACTGATGCGGTCGAAAGTGCCGTAGCGGGAGTGCTCGGCATCGAGGGGATGCTCCTTCATCCACGTGCCGCCGGCATACTCGTAGAAGTCGTTGCCGGGTTTCTTTGTCAGGTCCATGGCGGACTTGTCGTAGGGCGTGTTGAGTTGTGCAAAAGCAGTAGGTGCAAGTGCAAATGCAAGAATGAATGCTTTAAGTTTCATAGTTATTATAATTAATATTGTCTGTTGTCCGTTGTCTGTTGTCTCCAGTCTGTTGTCCGTTGTCTGTTGTCTCCAGTCTGTTGTCCGTTGTCTCCAGTCTGTTGTCCGTTGTCCGTCGACTCCACTCCCCTACTCCATCTTTACCTTTGCCCACACGGGATAGTGGTCGGAAGGCAAGTGGCGGGTGTGGCGTTCAAAGGAAATCTCCGAGGGCGCCGTGCTGCTCTTTAGTTGTTCGTCATCCACGGCCTCGGTGCTCCAGTAGCAGTTGGTCATCACGGCGTAATGCTCCACGGTGAACTGCTTGGTTACAAACACATGGTCGATACGGCTGGGCGTGAAGAGATCGGTGTTGAATACGTTGAAGGTGCCGTTCTCGGCGAAGCGCTGCCGGGCAATTTCGTATGAATCGAAGAGGAGGCCGGAGCCGGTGAATATGGAGTATATCTCGTTTGTTTGGTCCACGTTGAAGTCACCGGTAAGCACGGCGGGCTTGTTGCCGGCAATTTCCCTGATGCGCTGCATTACGAGTTTGGCAGCCTCGCGACGGGCCACTACGCCGACGTGGTCCATGTGGAGGTTGAAATAGAAGAAACGTTTACCGCTCTTCCTGTCCTTGAACTCGCCCCACGTGCAAATGCGGCGGCAAGCGGCGTCCCACCCCAGCGAGGGCTTCTCGGGCGTCTCGGAGAGCCAGAAGTTGCCCTGTTTTTTCAGCGTTAGGCGGTCGGGGCGGTAGAAGATGGCGGAGTGCTCACCTTTCTTCTTGCCGTCCTCGCGGGCCACGCCGATATAATCATAGCCGGGAAGCAGGGCCAGCATGTCTTGCAACTGGTCGAAGTGTCCTTCCTGGGTGCCGAAGATGTCGGGCTGCTCAAAATTTATCTGTCCGCAGATGCGGCCGACGCGCTCTTTCCAGCCGTTGCCTTCTTGGGCGTCGTTGTTGTGGTTGTTGCGGATGTTGTAGGTGCCCACGAAAAGTTGCTGGGCGGAGAGCGTCAGTACGATGACGCTGAATGATAATATCGTAAGTATTCTCTTCATTCTTATTATTTTCTATTCCAAGTTTTCCATCGCCTTCTCCCATTCTTCCACGGCGGCATCGAGGTCATGCTGCACGGCGGCGTACTCTTCAAACACCTGCGGGGAAGCCTCGCCTGCTGCCATGCGCTCTTCCAACGCGGCCTTGTTGGCCTCCAGTTTGCTGACGAGTGTCTCGGCTTCTTCTATTGCACGCTCAAGGCGCTTGCGGGCTTTGGCCTGTTCCTTCCGTTCGGCGTATGACAGTGCGCCCTGCGCGGCAGAAGGCTTGGGCTCGGCGGAAGCCTGCTGCTCTGATGAGGACTTGGGCTGAGCCATCGAGGGGACTTGCACGGCTTCAAGCGTCTGCAGATAGTCATAAATGCCGCCGAGATGCTCGCGCACCCTTCCGCCGCCGAAGGCATAGACCTTATCCACCAGCCCGTCAAGGAACTCGCGGTCGTGGCTCACGAGGATGACGGTGCCGTCGAAGGCGCGGATGGCTTCCTTCAGCACGTCCTTGGTGCGCATGTCCAGATGGTTGGTGGGCTCGTCGAGGATGAGGAAGTTGACGGGCTGGAGGAGCAACTGTATCATTGCCAGACGCGAGCGCTCCCCGCCGCTGAGCACCTTTACCTTCTTCTCCGAAGCCTCGCCGCCGAACATGAAGGCGCCGAGGATATCGCGTATCTTGAGGCGCACGTCGCCGGTGGCTACGCGGTCGATAGTATCGAAGACGGTGAGATTCTCGTTGAGGAGTTGTGCCTGGTTCTGGGCGTAGTAGCCTATCTGCACGTTATGGCCCACCTTCAGCGTGCCGCCATGCTCTATCTCCTGCATGATGCACTTGACGAGCGTGGATTTTCCCTCGCCGTTCCTTCCGACGAAGGCCACCTTTTCACCGCGCTTGATGGTGAGATTGACGCGTGAGAAGACTTCATGCTCCCCGTAGTGTTTCTCCAACTCATCGCAGATAACGGGGTAATCTCCAGAGCGTAAACACGGCGGAAACTTCAGATGAAGCGAGGCATTGTCCACCTCGTCAATCTCCACCGGCACTATCTTCTCCAACTGCTTGATACGGCTCTGCACCTGATTGCTCTTCGTGGGTTTGTAGCGGAAGCGCTCAATGAAGTCCTGAAGGTCGGCAATCTCCTTCTGCTGGTTCTCCCAGGCCCTCAACTGACTTTCGCGCCGCTCGGCACGGAGGCGCACGTACTCGTCGTAGCGCACCTTATAGTCGATTATCTTGCCGCAACTGATTTCCAGCGTGCGGTTGGTCACATTGTTGATGAAGGCGCGGTCATGGCTCACCATCACCACTGCCCCACCCGTTTGCGCCAGATACTGCTCCAGCCAGCGGATGGAATCTATGTCGAGGTGGTTGGTAGGCTCGTCGAGCAACAGCACATCGGGGTGCATCAGCAGCAGCTTCGCCAACTCTATGCGCATGCGCCAACCACCGCTGAACTCACAGGTAGGGCGCTGCATGTCGGCCGGCAAGAAACCGAGGCCCGTCAGCGTCTTTTCAATCTGTGCGCGATAGTTGCCGCCGCCCATCATCTGCAGGCGTTCCTGGGCCAGCGTGAGTTGTTCGCACAGGTCCAGATAGTCAGCGCTCTCATAGTCGGTACGCTCGGCAAGTTCAGCCTGTAGTGCAGCCAGGCGGTCTTCCGCTTCGTGAAGATGGCTGAAGGCTTTTTCGGCCTCTTCCATCACCGTCGTGTCATCCGTCAGCACCATCACCTGGGGCAGATACCCCACGCTGATACCCTTCTGGATGGCCACGTTGCCCCCCGTAGCCTCCTGTTGCCCGGCCAGGATCTTGAGCAGGGTACTCTTCCCCGCCCCGTTCTTGCCCACGAGGGCGATGCGGTCCTTGGGGTTCACGACGAACTGCGCCCCGCTGAACAACGGGCGCGCAGCAAATGCCATTGAAAGTCCTTCTACGCTTATCAAGACGGCCTGCGTTCTAACGTATTAATACTCTTCAACGACTATCGTCTTGCTCACGGTCTTTGCACCGAGGGCCTTGCCGATATTCTGGAAGATAGCGTCCTTGCGGTCAACGGTAGCCTTGCGGAACTTGCCGTTCATCTTCTTCATCTTGGCACCGTTCTTGGAGAGGGCCTCCTTGTCGGTGATCCACTCCTCGGCACGCACGGTGAGGGCATCCTCGGGACGGTCGGTCAGTTCATAGGTGTAGCGCAAGCCCCGAAGCATGACGTCCACGGCGCCGTCCTTCACCTGAAACACAATCTGATAATAAAACTGGCAGAAGTCGCTGCGCATAGGCTTGCGCAGGAACCACAGCGTCTCCTGAATGGAGGCGGCCACTACGCCGTCCTCGGCGTTAACCTCCGTGAGGCGGGCCTGCGGACCATGGTCGGGCCCGCTTACGAGTTCGGCCTGGGCATAGCCTTGAACGAGTTCCAGCAGTTCACCGGCCGTCTTGCCCGGCACTTCGTAGGTTTTCTCGTACAGCACCTGTCCATTAACTACGGGCACGGCCCCGGCCAAATACTTCTTATCCACGGGGGTGGAAGCCACGGCTGCCAATACGGCCATCAAGGCCAC
Source organism: Bacteroidaceae bacterium (assembly GCA_024401055.1). Classification (GTDB taxonomy): domain Bacteria; phylum Bacteroidota; class Bacteroidia; order Bacteroidales; family Bacteroidaceae; genus Alloprevotella. The sequence goes on from JAKSLT010000058.1 coordinate 8,022, forward strand.
GGCGAAAGTCATTATCTTTTTCATACCTTATTATTATTTATATGTCTATATTTTCGTGCTTCTTCGCTGAAGCATTTCAGCGGTGGTCGGCTGAGAGGCGGGTACCGTCGCCCCAGCCGGGCCGCGACGCTATAGCGGAAATGCAATGCAAAGGTACATAATTCTGCCGACACGGCCAAGCCATTTAACATAAAAAGTGGGCTCACATCTGCTTTGTGCCTGTCACAGCCTTGTTGCAATCGCAAATTGTCTCCTTTGATTTTCCATTTCTCCCCTTTCTCTTTCCCTTTCTTCCCTTTCGGTTTCATGACCACGGCCGTGGTCAACACATCAGGTCGGAGAAAAAGAAAACAGGAAGCCGGAAAAACGTGAGCGCATGCCGCAACGTGCCGCCGTTTTCCCGGCTCGCAGGCGCCGGAAAAGCGCGAATGCAAGTAAGAAACACTGAAAAAAGCCGCTAAACTTGGCCACCTCACAATTTCTTCGTAACTTTGCCAAGCATTATGCGGCATGGCGGCCCCCGCAGGAAGCCCCGGCCGCCTGCGTGCTTGCCAAATACAACGCTTACCCTCCAAAACGAAATACTTTATGCTACAATCCTTCATACAATGGTGCCTGGCAAACCTCAACTATTGGGTTGTCCTTTTCGCAATGACGCTTGAGAGCACCGTGGTGCCCGTTCCCAGCGAGTGCATCGTGCCCCCTGCCGCGTGGCTCGCCGCCACGGAGGGCCAGCTCAACATCTTCGTCGTCATCATCGTCGCCACGATAGGGGCCGACCTCGGCGCCAGCATCAACTATATCCTTTCGCTGTGGCTGGGCCGCCCCGTGGTGTATGCCTTTGCCCGCAGTCGCGTGGGAAAGCTGTTCCTGCTCAACGAGGACAAGATAAAGAAGGCCGAGACCTACTTCGACGACCACGGCGCCACCGGCACAATCATCGGCCGCCTCGTCCCCGGCATCCGCCACCTCATCAGCATTCCCGCCGGACTGGCGCGCATGCACTACGGCCGCTTCATCTTCTATACCACGCTGGGCGCCGGCGTGTGGAACTGCATACTGGCCGCCATAGGCTATTCGCTGAAGACCGTGTGCCGGTCGGAAAAGGAACTCATCGACATGTCCACGAAATACAGCCACGAGATAGGCTACGGCATACTGGCCGCCGTCGCCCTCGCCCTCGTGTACCTCGTGTGGAAGAAGACAAAGTCCCGCAGCATAAAAGAGTAAAAATCCCGAAATATCGAATAAATCCAAAATATCATGGAAAAAGAACTCCGCGACCAGCTCGTCGCACTCCTCAAGCGCGAAGTCGTGCCCGCCATCGGCTGCACCGAGCCCATGGCCGTAGCCCTCTGCGCAGCAAAAGCCACCGAGCGCCTCGGCCAGCGCCCCGAGGAGATAGAAGTAAAGCTCAGTGCCAACATCCTCAAGAACGCCATGGGCGTGGGCATCCCCGGCACCGGCATGGTGGGACTTCCCATAGCCATCGCCCTCGGCGCCCTCATCGGCAAGAGCGAATACGGCCTTGAAGTGCTGCGCGACAACACTCCCCAGCACACCACCGAGGCCAAAGCCTACATGAACGCCCATCCCATCAACATCGGCCTCAAGCCCGATGCCCCCGACAACCTCTACATCGAAGTCATCACCCGCGCCGCCGGCAAGGAAGGCAAGGCAATAATAGCGTATGAGCATACAAGGTTTATAGACGAAGCCCCCCTAAATCCCCCCTTTGGGGGGACTTCCAAAGAGCGTTCAACCCCCGCTGAGGCTCTCCCCCAAAGGGGGAGCGGGGAGGGGGCTCCCCTTTCCCTCCGCACCGTCTACGACTTCGCCACCACCGCGCCCATTGAGGAAATCCTCTTCATCAACGAAGCCAAGCAGCTCAACGAGCGGGCAGCCACCGAAGCCCTCACCCACAACTACGGCCACAACCTCGGCAAGACCCTCTCCCGTCCCCTCGGCCGCGGCATCATGGGCGAGAGTATCTTCTCCCACATGCTCTCCGTTACCAGCGCCGCATGCGACGCCCGCATGGCCGGCGCCATGACACCCGTGATGAGCAACAGCGGCAGCGGCAACCAAGGCATCGCCGCCACCCTCCCCGTCTGCGTCTATGCCCACGACAACCACAACACCGACGAAGAACTCACCCGCGCCCTCATCCTCTCCCACCTCACCGCCATCTACATCAAGCAGAGCCTCGGCCGCCTCAGCGCCCTCTGCGGCTGCGTAGTGGCCAGCACGGGCAGCAGCGTGGGCATCACCTACCTCATGGGCGGCAGCTACGAGCAAATCACCTTCGCCGTGAAGAACATGATAGCCACCCTCGCCGGCATGGTGTGCGACGGCGCCAAGCCCTCCTGCGCCCTCAAGCTCTGCAGCGGCGTAAGCACCGCAGCCCTCTCCGCCATGCTCGCCATCCAAAACCGCCACGTCAGCGCCGCCGAAGGCCTCATAGAAGACGACGTGGACCGTTGCATCCACAACCTCACACGCATCGGCCACGACGGCATGAAAGAAACCGACCGACTCGTGCTCGACATCATGACGCATAAGGGGTGCTGAGAGAGACACCCGCACATATAACGTAAGACGAGGGGCATGCCGGCCGGCATGCCCCTCGTCTTTTTTATATAATAGAACTACTGAAGAGAGCCCTTCCTTCTCTCCCCTATTTACCGTAATACAGTCGTGGGGAGTATAGCCCACACATTACGGCGTCTCTACTTCAGAATCTTGAAAGATGCGGAGTGCGTCTTAACGATGTAGGTACCCTTGGAAAGGTCGGCAAGGGGGATAAAGGCGCGGCCCGCGGCATCAATCCGGCCGTTGGTGAAGGTGCGGCCTTCAAGGTTGTATAGACGGTAGGAAGACCCCGGCTCTTCACCAAGGATTTCAACGCCCTGAGGGGTGATGCTGAACTTCACTTCGGAGATGGTGGGGGCTGCGATGCCTTCGGGGAGGCCGTCCAGTTCAAGGGTGAGGCGGCTGAGGAGTGCAAGGGGATAATGCACGGCGGCGTGGGTGGTGGTGATGACGAGGTCGGATCCGGTGTAGGTGATGACGGGCTTCTCGGAGAAGGCATAGCCTATCTTCGTGCCGTCTTTCTGCCAGAGGAGAAGGCCGGAGCCCCCCTCACTCCCCCCAAGGGGGGATGCTGCAAGAGGGAGCGCTACGATGGAAAGAAGGAGAAGGAAAACTCCTAGATGTTTTATGCTTTTCATTTTCTTATTTTTTATTTTTCACTTTTCACTTACAATACAGATAGGCCTCCATTGTGATATGGCCGTTGCGAATTTCGTCTTCGTTTTCTCTGATATCGACAACTTTATAAAAAGTTCCGTCCTGTCGTTCTTCATCAAAGTCGAATACGGGAGCGGCATTGAGGCCGTCGAAGTTGAATGTGCCATCGCCGGTAAGAGACAGGACATAGCACGCCATACGCTCTGAATACCCAATCTGCACTTCACCTGCTATCTGGTATTGCACTTCATATTTCCGATGCCAACCGACATAATGCTGGTTCAGGTCTTCCTCATTGGGGTCGTAGCCATTGGCAATTTTCGCTGTGAGTTCTATATAGCGTTCCTGCGACACGGGGCTTTCCCAGAATTTGTAGGCATTGAGGGTGAAAGTGGCGGTGCCTTGCTTTGTGTGTGGGTCTATGGTGCCGGTGAGGGTGACGGCGTCGGTGGTGATGGTGAAGTTTCCTTCTTTGTCGGGATTGATGCTGCGGTCGGCGGAGAGGGCTTCCTTTATGGCATCGAAAAGTCCGATTTGGGAATCTCCGTCAGGCTTGCGCAGGTCGAGGTTGAACATCATTTCCTTCTCCACGCCATCGACGGTACCTCGGGTATATTGCGGGGTGATAGTGAAGGACCACTCGTCGGTAGGGGGAAGTTTCTCTCCTTCGTCCTGGAGGTCAATCTGAGCGACGAGTTTGGAAGGAGCACCATAGTTGGCAAGGTCTTCCACTTCGTAAGGGAAGCGGCAGATGAGTTCGTCGTTGGTGTCGTAGATATGCACTTCGGGACGGGGTTCGGCGAGGATGCTGGCATAGACGGTGTAGAAGATTTCGGCGCTACCGTTCTTGTCGATGACGGCGGACCAGGCATCGGGGTCAGATACTTTGGCGCCGGGGCCCGTGGTGCCGCCGATACACACCTTGCACCCCTCGTATTCCGACTTCCACTCGGCATCGTTGTAGTCGCGCTTGGAATCGAAGATTTTGACCTTCACCTGCTGGTTGAGTTGGCGGCAAGTGGCCTTGAAGGCCTTGAAGGCTTCCTGATGGGCTTCGGTCATCTTGTGCTTCTTAATGGCCTGGAATACGCTGACGAGGGTGCCGTTATAGAGGTTGTTCTCAAGTGTGGAGGAGAGTTCGGTGCGGATGGCTTCGGTGAGTCCCTGGTCGCTGACAGGTCCCCACTTGTAGGCTTCCTCAAAGAACTCTACCTGCTCGTCGGCCGGAAGGTTCCAGAAGGCACGGGCGTAAGTGTGTACCTCTTGCTCAATGAGGTTTTTGAGTTCCTTCTCGCTCAGGTCTTCGCGGGAGAAGAGAGGATAGAACTTATTGTACCAGTCTACGGCGCTGCGCTTACCACGGGTTGCGTAGTAGTTGTCAAAGCCGCGCTGATACTGGTCTTTGCGGAGGTCGATGGCTGCCTGGCCGAAGGACATAAGGGAATAGTCAAGGAAGGCCACGGCGGCCATAGAGGCAGAGAGGGCTGTGGTAGCGATGGTCTTGGAGGCGAAGATACTGAAAGCGTTGAGACCGACGCGCATGGCATTGACGGCCACCTTTTCTTCATCGCGCTGGAAAGCCGAGTTAAGGAGTTGATAGACAGAGAGGGCCGCACCGAGATAGCCGAGGTTTTCATTGACGCTTTCGGCAAACTTGGTGTTGTAGCCGAGGGCCTTGGCGGCAGAAGCCGAGAGGCCGAGGGCGAAGTCGTTGCCCAAGCCGAGAACTGTGCCGAGCTGGTCGGCGTAGAGGTCGAATCCCGTCTGGCCTGGTTCTACGGCATTGATAATTTCGCTCATGTTGCCGGCTATTTCGGCAAAAGGCACGTCAAGTTCGGGAAGGACGAAATCGTTAATATTGTTGGAGATGTTGATGTGCGCACGGGCTGTAAGTTCGTCCTCCACGGTGAAGCAGCCGAAAGTGGAGAGGTGGGAGGTGGTGATAACGAGTTCGCTGCGGCCGATATCGTAAACGCCGCAGACGGGTTCCCACTCACCGCTGTCGTGATTGTACCAGGCGGCACAGGCCTTCTGGCCCTCGGGGAGTTCCATGGGAACGCGTATTTCGATAGTGCCGGTGAGTTCGTGGATATCGTCGCCGAGGCTCACCTCAAAGGCCTTGCCCTGGAGAGCGCCGTTGATGCGAGCGGGACAGTTGAGATAGGACCGCACTTGCAGGACGGTCTCGCCGGAGATGACGGTGGGGTCGAGCGTGACGGTGCAGTCGAGGGCTTCGGCGGTGAGCACGGAGTCGTTGAGGACGAAAGTCTCGCTCTGGTCGGGCACGAAGTCGTACTCCCACGTGATGCTCTCCACCTGAGCAGCATCGATACTCCAAGTATCAACGCTGACGGTGGTGCCGTCGGCAGTGACCTGACCGATTTCGCTGATGGGTTTGGAAATGCCCTGACCATTAGCAAGGTGTACCACCATATTATAAGGAATGGCAGGCACGGCCTGGGGGGAATAGGTCAGGTCTTCAATGAGACGGAAGCGGCCCCACACGGGATCGTTGTGGTAAGCCCACCAGCAACCGTCAGGTATATGGAGGTCGGGCTGACTGCCATCGGCAAAGAGGGCCTCGTTGAAGGTCTCGGGGGATACGACAGGAGGATTGATGGATTTAAGTATGACACGACTGAGTATGTCGCACGCAGCGAAAGCACCGTCCATCGACACGACAGAGGGTGGAATGGTGACCGACTTGGTGTTTTTGTAGAATGCGCGGACATCAATACTTACAACGCCGTCTGGGACGGTGATGCTAAAATTGCCGTTGGCGGGGTGCATGAAGGCGCAAACGATGCGTGTGCCGGCCTTGTTGGTGACAAATCCTGCATATCCCGCCGTCTGTACGGCATAGAGAGGGTTGGCGGGGTCAACGGTGAGTTTATATAAGCGGCAGCCGCCAAAGGCATCGGGAGCAATATGGCGCAGACAGGCCGGAAGCCTCAACTCGTGAATGTCGTCCCAGAAGGCCTCGGATCCGATGGTGGTAAGGTTGTCGAGTGAGACGGTACCCTTTATGGTACGGCCGCCAAAGGCCTCTCGGCCTATCTTCGTTAGGCAGCGTAGCCACTCGGGGTCTTTGATGACATTCATTCCATCGCCGGCGAAGGCCAACTCGCCCACCTCCAAATTCTCGGTGAGGCAGTTGACAGTGGCCAGCGGACAAAGACAGAAGGCCCTTGTGCCAATGCGGCGCATCGACTTGCCAAGCGTAAGCGTCTGGATGCCGCAGGTATTGAAGGCCTCCTCGCCCACTTCCTCAACGGCATCGCCCAGCACCACCGTCTTTATTTGGCAGGTCATCGCCGCCCTGCGTGCTATGGTGCGGACATTGTTGCCGACCACGAGCCTGTCGTGCTTCACCTGCGTAAGCGTGCCCGACTCTATGAGATAGGAGGGGATGGCACCACTGGCAATACGGGTGACGGGATAGGTCTTACCCTCGTAAGTCACGACATCGGGCACGATGACATCCTGTCCATCGGGCACATGGCACTGTTTCAATTCAGCACTGCCGTCGGGGAGAATGCGATAGGTCATATCGCCCACATCAAACACGCTGCCTTCCTCGGGTTCTATGCCACCGATAAAGGAAAAGTTTCTGCTATAGAAGAGTACGGCGCCCAATTTGTAGTAACCGTCGCACTGCCCGCCCCAACCATAGTTAAAATGGAAATAGTCGCGGTCGTCATAACCGTCGCACACCAGAGCATGACCGACACCCTCGTTAGGATGTCCACTATAGAGGAGCGGACGCCCTTTGTCCAGCTCTTTCTTGACACTGGCGGCATCACTGAATTCCTTGGCAGTTTTGGCATAGCGGAAATATTCCGTCAATGGAAACCAATTAAAGTCGGCGAGCGTTCCTTCCGGTGCATACGCGGCACCGTAGGCCACACCCAGATCGCGCATCAACTGGGCCACGGCGGCCTGCTGCGCGGCAGAATGCGAGGTGCCGTCGGCATAGTCATCAGCCATATTCGCCCAATCGTAGTGCGACTGGGAGAAGTCCACGGTGGTTCCGTTAGGATGGGTATTCGTCCCGTGTCCCACATCGGGCCACTTCCAGTAGTTCATCACTTGCGCCACTGCCGTAATCGTACACCCCGTGGGACAACCTTCGGGACAATACATATTATAAGGTCCCCACTGATTCCATTTCGTAGTGAGCAAGGGGCCGACGACGGGTGTGGGAGCATACCCGCCGACTATGTTTGTCAAGCCCTCGGGGGCATTGGCTCTCACAGAGTCTATCTGCGCGGCATATCCCTCCAGCAAATAGCGCAGTTGGATGGGAGCT
>JAKSLT010000059.1 GCA_024401055.1 Bacteroidaceae bacterium
ACAGTTTCGGGAAAGGGATATCGCCTGCGGCGCTACATAAATTAGGAAAAAATTAGGAATAAATGCCTGCGGTTCCGGCGCAATAGAAAAAGGCGGCTCTTCGGAAGGATTTCCGGAACCGCCTTTGGGGGAGGATAATAGGACGTGGCGCCTGCGATGGAGCCGACGCGCTATTTCAGGAAGTTGAAGTGCTTCATCTGCTTCTGTATCTGCCCCTGACGCTTACGGACGTAGCGCGAGGGATGTTGGGAGGACATCTTACGGGGATTGGGGAGCGTGGCGGCTATAAGCGCGCAGTCGGAGCGGGAGAGCTGGCGGGCGCTGCATCCGAAGTGTTGCTGCGCCACGGCTTCGGCACCGTAGATGCCGGGGCCCATTTCTATGGAGTTGAGATAACACTCCATGATGCGCTCCTTGGGCCATGTGAGTTCTATGAGGATGGTGAACCACGCTTCGAGGCCCTTGCGGATCCACCCGCCGGGCCATAGGAAGAGGTTCTTGGCGGTCTGCTGCGAGATGGTGCTGCCGCCGCGGAAGCGCTTGCCGCTCTGCCGCTCCTCGACGACCTGCCGGAGAGAGTGGAAGTCGAAGCCGTGGTGCTCGAGGAAGAGCTGGTCCTCGGAGGCCATGACGGCCACGGGGAGATAGGGGGATATTTCCTCGAGGGGCACCCATCGGTGGTGGCACTCGGGGAGCTCGCCGTTGCCTATGGCCTCCACCATGCGCAGACCCATGAGAGGGGTGAAGGGAACGGGGGCGAACCGGTAGATGAGCACGCCGACAACGGAAAGGGCCATGAATAGAATCACGGCCCATTTCATTATTTTTATGAGAAACTTAAACATTAGAACGGCATGTCGCTGAACTCGTTACCGGCAGGTGCTGCGGCGAGAGGGTCGGCGGCGGGAGCGGGAGCTGCGGGTGCGGCAGGTGCGGGAGCACCGGGGGCTGCGGCGGCGGGAGCGCCGGCGGCAGCCATCTCGGAGGGACGTACTACGCGCCAAGCGCGGAGCTGGTTGGTCCAGCGCTGACGACCGTCGTTGCCAGTCCACTCGCGTGCGTCGATGTCGAAGCTTACGATGAGCTCTTCGCCCACCTGTATGTTGAACTGCTGCAGACGGTCTTCGCCGAAGACCTCGAAGCAACACTTGCGAGGATACTGCTCGTGGGTTTCAATAACAAATTCCTGAACCTTCCAGGAGTTGCCAGAACGCTGACTTACACCTGTGCGGGGCTCAAGGGCCGCAATGATTCTTCCTGTAATTTCCATAGTGCTTTATTGACAAATGCAGGGCAAAGTTACGAATTTCCAGCAAATAAATCATAAAAACGTGTGATTTTTTTCAATTTTTGTGATTTTTCCAAAAAAAATGCCTAATTTTGTAACCTCAAAAGGGCGCAATACGGGCGATGCCCCTCTCAACATCGCCGCGCCGGCTGAAACGCAACTTAAAATTAAAACACACACGTATATGAAATTTGTTATTTCAAGCACACTGCTCTCCGCCCATCTTCAGACTCTGGGCCGCGTAATTTCCACCAAGAACACCATGCCTATCCTGGAGAACTTCCTTTTTGAGATCGGCGAGGACAAGAAACTGACCATCGTGGCCACTGACAGCGAAATCCGCATGACGACCCACGTGGATCTCGTGGAGGCTGAGACCGCTATCCGCTTCACAGTGAACGCCCGCACCATTCAGGACGCCGTGAAGGAACTGCCCGAACAGCCGTTGAGCATCTTCGTGAACGAGACGAACCAGGAGATTACGATGGAGTATCAGAACGGTAAGTATAAGTTCATGGGCCAGCCCGCCGACGAGTATCCCGCCGCCATCGCCCTCGACGGCGACATCAGCGAGCTGCACCTGCCGGGCCAGACGCTCTTCAACGGCATCAACCGCGCCCTCTTCGCCACTGCCGACGACGTGTTGCGCCCCGTGCTGAACTGTATCTACTTCGACCTGAGCGCCGACAGCCTTACGATGGTGGCCTCCGACGGTAACCGCATGGCCTGCGACACCGTGAAGCCCACGAGCGTGGAAAACCCCAGCACTTTCCTGCTGCCCAAGAAGCCGAGCCTGCTCATCAAGAACATCCTGCAAAAGGAACAGGGCGAGGTGGGCATACGCTTCACCAAACGCAGCGCACAGATTGAGACGAGCGAATATCTCGTGGAGTGCCGCCTCGTGGAAGGCCGCTTCCCGAAATATACCAGCGTGATTCCCCGCGACAACCCCAACGTGGTGACCATCAACCGCCAGGCCATGATGAGCGCCCTGCGCCGCGTGCTCATCTTCGCCAACGCCAACAGCGCCCTGGCCAAGCTGCACATCGAGGCCAACAAGCTGACGCTCTCCAGCCAGGACATAGACTTCAGCATGAGCGCCGAGGAAGGTCTGCTGTGCGAATACAGCAGCATGCCCGTGACCATAGGCTTCAAGGGCACCTACCTCATGGAACTCCTCAACAACCTTGAGGGCGACGAGGTGGTAATCCGACTGGCCGACGCCAGCCGCGCCGGCGTCATCCAGCCCGCACAGCAGAAGGAGGGCGAAAACATCCTCATGCTGCTGATGCCCATGGTACTCAACGACTAATCAGAAACTGAAATTAGCAAATTCGGAAATTAGCAAATTAGCAAATTGAGGTGTTAAGAAAATGTGCGTATCCACAGCGCCATTTACCTCCCTCACGTTCGCTAATTTGCTAATTTGCCAATTTGCTAATTTGCTAATTATCCTATGAAGCGCATACTCGTATTAGCCACCTTGGCCGTCAGCCTCCTGACGTGTAAGGCCCAGGAACTCAACGCCACCGTGAGCCTGAACCACCAGCAGATTCAGGGCACGAGCACCAGCGTGTTTGAGAACCTGGAGCAGAGCATCAAGGACTTCCTTAACCAGACGCAGTGGACCAACCTGCAGTTCCAGCGCAACGAGCGCATCAACTGCTCGTTCAATATCACCGTGAAGAAATACGACGACAACGAGAACGCCTTCGACTGCACGCTCGTGGTGCAGGCCAACAGGCCCGTGTTCAACTCGTCGTACACCACGGTGACGTACAGCATCACGGACAACAGCTTCAACTTCGACTTCAAGGAATTCGACCAGCTGAACTTCCGCCTTGAGAGCATCGACAGCGACCTGACCGCACTGCTCGCCTACTACGCCTATATGATAATAGGCATGGACCTCGACACGATGTCACCGCTCGGGGGCACGGAGGTGTTGCAGCAAGCCCGCCAGGTGACCAACAACGCGCAGAGCCTTACGCGCTCCGCCAAAGGCTGGAAGGCTTTTGACGATTACAAGAACCGCTACGGCATCATCAACGACTACCTCGACAACGCCATGGAACCGATGCGCCAGCTGATGTATAAATACCACCGCGACGGCCTCGACACTATGGTGGAGAACCCCGACCGCGGCCGCGCCGCCATCCTTGAAGCCATGGACTTGCTGAAGGAAGCCCACAGCAACAAGGCCATGAGCATGGTGCCGCAAGTGTGGACCGACTACAAGCGAGACGAAATCACCAATATCTTCAAGGAGAAAGGCTCCAGCACCGAGAAGGCCGACATGTACGAGACGCTGATGAACATCAACACCTCCCAGAGCGCCTACTGGAACCAGATAAAATAGAAAGCCCCACCGGTTATAGGAAGACCCCCGTGCCGGCTGCGTCAGCGGCCGGTCTCTCAACAAAAAGCCCCCATGCTGAAACACCTCCACATAAGCCACTACGCCCTCATCGAGAGCCTCGACATAGACCTTGAGCGGGGCTACACCGTCATCACCGGCGAGACGGGCGCGGGCAAGAGTATCCTGCTCGGCGCCCTTGGCCTGCTGCTCGGCGCCAGGGCCGATGCCCACGTGGTGAAAGACGGCGAGCAGAAATGCGTGGTGGAAGCCGTGTTCGACACCGAGGGCCTCGACCTCGCCGCCTTCTTCGCCGAGAACGACTTGGAAGACAACGGGGGCGAATGCATCATACGCCGCGAACTCACCGCCACGGGAAAGAGCCGCGCCTTCGTCAATGACAGCCCCGTGCTGCTGGGCGTGCTCAAGCCTCTCGGCGCACGTCTCGTAGATATCCACTCGCAGCATCAGAACCTGCTGCTGGGCGACGAAGACTTCCTCTTGCAAACCCTCGACCTCGTGGCCGACAACACCGGGGAGCGGGAAGCCTACGCTCTGGCCTTCACCGCCTACCAAGAAGCATGCTCTGCCCTGGAGCAAGTGACGCTACAGGCCCGGAAAGACAGTGCCGAGCAGGAACTGCTGGCATTCCAACTGCAGCAGCTCGCAGAATTTGCCCCCCGCGAAGGCGAGCAGCAGGAACTGGAGGAAGAACAGCAACTGCTGGCCCACGCCGAGGAGATAAAAGGCAACCTATTCCAAGCCGCAGGGCACTTCTCAAACGAAGAATGCGACCTCTGCCAGCGGCTGCGCCAATGCGAGCAGACGCTGCGGGGCGTGGGCAGCCACCTTGCGCTGGCCGAAGAACTGGCACAGCGCATAGAAAGCGCCCGCATCGAACTGGCCGATATCAAGGATGAAATCGAAACGCAGCTGGAGCGCGTGGAATTCAACCCGCAGCGTCTGGAATATGTGGACGAGCGCCTAGCCCGCCTCTACGAGTTACAGAAGAAGCATGGCGTGGAGACCGACGCCGCCCTTATCGCAATACAGCAGCAACTGCAACACCGCCTCGACGCCATAGAAAACATCGACGAGGAGGTGGCACGGTTGCAAAAAGCCGTGGACGAAAGCCACAAACACGTCCTGGAAAAGGCCGCCGCCCTTACAGAGACACGCCGCAAGGCCGCCGACACGCTGGCCGCCGAACTCGTGCAGAGCATCGCCACCCTCGGCATGCCCCACGGCAAGGTGGTGATGCAGATTGACGCCAAGTCCGAGCCAGGCCCCGAAGGGACCGACGCCGTCACCCTGCTCTTCAGTGCCAACAAAGGCGTGACGCCGCAGGACGTGCAAGACATCGCCTCGGGCGGTGAGGTGTCGCGCCTGATGCTCGCCCTGAAAGCCTTCACGGCGCGCTACCGCCAGCTGCCCACCATCATCTTTGATGAGATAGACACCGGCGTGAGCGGTACGATGGCCGAGAGCATGGGGCGCCTGATGAAGGAACTCGCCGACCACTGCCAGGTAATCTGCATCACACATCTGCCGCAGATTGCCGCCCTCGGCACGAGCCATTTCCACGTATATAAGGAAGAAGACGCCACGGGCACCCACAGCCATATCGCCGCGCTCGGCACCGAGGAGCGCGTCGTCGAAATTGCCAACATGCTCAGTGGCGCCGAACTGACCGACGCCGCCATCAGCAACGCCAAAACCCTGCTGAAGATTTCCTAATCACATCACAGCCCCTGTGCCAAGGCATCAGCCTTCGGTCATTATCACCCCGATTATGAAAAAAGCACTCTATACCCTCCTTTTCTTCGCAGCCGCCTTGGCTGCCGTTGCCGCCTCTGGCCCCGACAACAAGGCCGTGGTGCGTATCATCAGTTTCAATGCCCAAGGCGACACGCTGGCTCAGGGCTACGGCTTCTTCACCTCCGCCGACGGCGAGGTTGTAGGCCTCTATGGCACGATGAAGGGAGCCTCCCGCGCCGAGATTATCGACTGGAAAGGCAAAGCTCACCCCGTGCTTCTCATCAAGGGGGCCGACAGCAGTCAGGACCTCGTGAGAATGCAGTGTGAAGCCAAGAAGATGAGTTTCCTTGCCTTGTCACAAACATCTGCAAAGCAAGGCGATGCAATCTCCCAGCTCTACTATAGCACGAACAAGAAGAGCCTGCCCGACACGGCCTCCGTCGTGTCCGCCGATGCCTACGCCTCCTATGCTTATTACACCGTGAGCACCGCCAACGAGAGCCGTTTCTTCGGTTGTCCGCTTCTCAACGCTCAGGGCGAGGCACTAGGTGTGGTACAGCGCAACGTAGGCTCCAAGGCCGAGACGGCCTGCGCCATCGATGCCCGCTTTGCCGCCGACCTCAAGATAGGTTCCACAAGCGCTCTGAACGCCGACCTCCGCAACATCAACATCGCCCGCGACATCCCCGCCGACGAGACCGATGCCTTCTCCTATCTCTACATGCTCAACCGCATGGGCGGCGACAGCCTGCAATACGTGGGAGCCAGCCGGCTCTTTGCCGAGCGCTTCCCGCAGAACATCAAGGGCTACACCGAGACGGCCAACTTCTATGCCGCCCACCGCGACTACGCCAAGGCCGAAGATGCCCTGAACGCCGCCCTGCGCCTCAAGACCAACGAGGACGAGGTGCACGGCGTGCTCTCCGACCTCATCTATCAGAAGGTTCTGCGCGACCCTGAGCCTGCCTACAAGGACTGGACGCTGGAGCGCGCCCTCTCTGAATGCGAGACGGCCTACGCCCTGCGGCCCGACACGTCATACGTGCTTCAGAAGGCCAACTGCCTCTTCGGACTGAAGCGCTACAAGGAGGCTCACGACTGCTTCCTCACGGCCGCCGCCCACAGCAAGGCCCCTGCCGAGCTCTATTACTACGCCGCCAACGCCTTGCAACGCGCCGAGGGTGACACCCTGGAGGTGACCAACCTCCTCACGAAAGCCGTGGATTGCTTCGAGCGCCCCTACACCCCCGAAGCCGCCGAGTATATCTTCGCCCGCGCCCAGCACTATGACCTCATCGGCCAGTACCGCAAGGCCGTGCAGGACTACAAAGACTACGAACTGGCCATCGGCACGCGCAACCTCAAAGCCCGCTTCTACGACATCCGCCAGATGGCCGAGCAGAAGGCCCGCCTCTACCAGCCCGCCATCGATGACCTCCGCACGGCTGCCTCCATCAGCGAGACAACGCAGGAGAAAGGCGAGTATCTCACGGAGATTGCCTTTATCTACCTCCGTGCCGGCATGTACGAGGAGGCCATCGAGGAGGCCAACGTCGCCAAGCAGACTGTCCCCGACTCCGCCGACGTATATAAGGCCCTCGGCGTGGCCCACGGCTATCTGGGACACAAGGCCGACGCCCTCACCAACCTCTCACGCGCCCAAGCCCTCGGCGACAAGGACGTGCAGAAATTCATCGAGCAGTTCAGCAAATAACGCATGGCACCGTGCCGCGCTTTCTTCATAAACCAACCAACAGCCATCCACCCCTATGAACAGAACAAAGAACTACGACTTCACCATCATCGTCCCCGTCTATAACGAGGAGGACAACATCGACCGCCTTGAGCGCCGGCTATCCGGCTACCTGCCCCAGTGTCCCCGCAAAGCCTGCGTGCTGTTCGTCAACGATGGCTCGTGCGACGACTCCCTGCGCCGCATCAAGGAAGTATGCTCCCGCCAGGAGCACTTCTTCTATCTGTCATTCTCCCGCAACACAGGCCTCAGCGCCGCCATCAAGGCCGGCATCGACCACACCTTCTCGCCCCTGCTCGGCTATATTGACGCCGACCTGCAAACCTCGCCCGAGGACTTCAACCTCCTCCTGCCCCACGCCGAGAAGTACGCCCTCGTCACCGGCATACGCACCAACCGCAAAGACTCTTGGTGGAAACGCCGCCAGAGCCGCATCGCCAACAGTTTCCGCCGCTGCATGACGGGCGACACGGCGCAGGACACGGGCTGCCCCCTCAAGGTGCTCCACACCGACGTGGCCAAGCACATCCCCTTCTTCAAGGGGCTCCACCGCTTCATTCCCGCCATGGTGGCCTTGCAGAAGCAGGAATACATGCAAGTGCCTGTCAGCCATCACCAGCGCGTGGCCGGCACGTCGAAGTTCTCCATGAGCAACCGCTTCTGGGGCCCGCTGCGCGACTGCTTCGCCTACCGTTGGATGCGCAAGCGCTACATCCTCTACTATGTGAATGAGGCCGGCATCTAAATTGGCAAATTCGGAAATTAGTAAATTAGCAAATTAGAATGTTCACCTACGCCATAGGATTTCTTGCCCAGGGCTTTTTCTCCGCCCGCACCATTGTGCAGTGGTTTCTCTCCGAGAAGCGCCGCGAGGTAGTGTCGCCCACCCTGTTTTGGGCTCTCAGTCTGGCCGGCAGTTTTCTGATGTTCACCTATGGCTGGCTGCGCGACGACTTCGCCATACTCCTCGGGCAGGTCATCTCCTATTATATATATATATGGAACCTCCGCATCAAGGGCGTGTGGCAGCGCGTGCCCCTCATCCTGCGCGGAGGCCTCACCCTCCTGCCGCCCGTAGGCATCACGGCCCTCGCCACCCACACCGACTTCACCGCTCTCTTCCTCCAGAATGCCGACATACCCCTCTGGCTCGTCATCTTCGGCAGTGCCGGACAGGTCATCTTCACCCTGCGCTTCATCTATCAGTGGTACTACAGCCGCCGTCAGGGCGAATCGCAGCTTCCGCGCGGTTTCTGGTGGATAAGTCTCTTCGGCTCTGCCGTCATCGTCTGCTATGGTCTCCTCCGCCTCGACCCCGTTCTCATTCTCGGTCAGTCCGTAGGATTCATCGCTTATATCCGCAACCTCATGATAGGCCACCATGCGCATCGTCCGTAAACACAAGCTCGCCATCCTCTTCTTCCTCGCGCTGCTCCCCGTCATGGTGCTGCGCGACTTCACGCCGTCCAACGAGCTGCGCTACCTCAGCATAGCCGACGAGGCCCTGCGCGACGGCCATCTCTTCGCCTTCTACAACCACGGCCTCATGTATGCCGACAAGCCGCCTCTCTATCTCTGGATAGTCATGCTGGGGCGCTACCTCTTCTCAGGCGGCTGCATGTTCTTCCTCTCCCTCTTCTCGCTCATCCCCGCCATCGTCACGGTGCACGTCATGCGGCAATGGACTGCCGCCGAGCTGCCCGCCGACCAGAGCGACGTAGCCCGCATCATGCTCCTTACCTGCGGCCTCTTCCCCGTGATGGCCGTCACACTGCGCATGGACATGCTCATGGTCATGTTCATCGTTCTGGCTCTCCGCCGCTTCAGCATCATGGAGCAGCGCGCCGACTTCGGCTGGCACAACAGCTGGCGCATGGGCTTCTACGTCTTCATGGCCATCTTCTCCAAAGGCCCACTCGGCATCCTCGTCCCACTCGTCAGCACTCTCGTCTATACTCTCTGGACACGCCGCACGCGCCTCTTCTTCCGCGTGTGGAACTTCCGCACCCTCCTTGTCCTCATCGCCTGCTGCGGCCTTTGGTTCGGCTGTGCCTATCTCGAGGGAGGAGCCCCCTACCTCAACGAGATGCTCTTCCATCAGACAATGGGGCGCGCCGTCAACGCCTTCCACCACAAGCGGCCCGTCTATTTCTATCTCGTAGCCCTCACCTACACCATGCTGCCCTGGCTCCCCTACTTCCTTGTCGTCGTATGGAAAGCCGTTCGCCGCCGCATCAGCATCTCCGCCACGGAGCGCCTCTTCATCAGCATCACGGCCAGTACCTTCATTATGCTGTCGGCCTTCAGCAGCAAGTTGCAGGTGTATCTGCTCCCCATCTTCCCCTTCACCGTTTATCTCGGCGTACTCCTCGGCGTGCGTCTGAAGTGCACCATCCCGCTCACCGCCATGAAGCGCGTGGGCCTCGCCCTTCTCGTCATCATCTTCCTCGGCGGCCTCGCCCTGCCCTGGCTCAACCCCTACATAGGCTACCGCGACGCCGCACAGGAGGCCCTCCGCCAACAGCAGCTCATGCCCCCCGACGCCTCAAAGACTCTCTACACCTTTGACGTGCGGCGTCCCGAAAACTTAGACGCCTACGGTCTCCTGCCCATGGAAGTCACCGACTCCACCGGCCTCGACTACGCCGCCCGCACCTTCACCGGCATCGCCCGGAGCGGCAGCATACCCGCAGGGCTCAGCATCCAGGACTCCACCCGCGTAGGCTCCCTCATCGTCTTCACACATCGTCCGTGCCGCACGGCTCCATAATGATGCTCAAAAAAACTTTAAGAATTCTCCTCCCCTTCATCATCGGTGCCGCCATCCTATGGTGGATGTACCGCAACATGGACTGGCAGACCTTCTTCACCCTCCTCACCCGCGACATGGACTGGGGGTGGATGGCGCTCTCCCTCGTCGTGGGCATACTCCCCTGCGTCTTCCGCGGCCTGCGCTGGCGCATGGCTCTCACGCCCCTCGGCGAGCGCCCATCCCGCCGTGCCTGCATCGATGCCTGTTTCATGAGCTACGCCGCCTCGCTCGTCATTCCCCGCATCGGCGAGGTCACGCGCTGCGGCACCCTCAAGACCCACTGCGGCACCTCCTTCACCCATTCCCTCGGCACCGTCGTCACGGAGCGCATTATCGACAGCATACTCCTCATTCTCATTTCCGCCGTAGCCTTTTTCACCCAGCTCCCCTGGCTCTTCCGCTTCCTCCGCGAGACCGGCACCGACTACCGTCAGTTCCTCGCCCGCTTCACATCCGCCGGCTACCTCGTCACCGCCGCCTGCATCATCCTCATCATCCTCGTCGCCCTCTGGATACTCTGGCACATGCACGCCTTCCGCAAGGGCCGCGACTTCTTCGGCAGCCTATGGGACGGCATTGCCTCTCTCCGCAAAGTAAGCAGCCTGAGCCTCTACCTCCTCCTCAGCTTCGCCATCTGGGCCTCATACTTCCTCCATTTCTACATTGCCTTCTGGGCTTTCGACTTCACCGCCGGCTTCCCGCCCTTCATGGCCCTCTTCATCTTCTGCATCGGTTCCTTCGCCGTCATCGTCCCCACCCCCAACGGCGCAGGGCCTTGGCATTTCGCCGTCAAGACCATGCTCGTGCTCTGCGGCATCGCCGAGCAGGCCGCCGTATTCTTCGCACTCGCCGTCCACACCATACAGACGCTCCTCGTCGTCGTCCTCGGCATATACGGTGCAGCCGACCTCGCAAGACCCACCCCCAGCCCCTCCCATAAAGGGAGGGAAGTAGATACTCTCTGACAATGAAAAAAGCGAACAATAAAAGAGACGTAATAATTTCTGGAAAAAATTTCTTTTAATCACTTTTAATTTCTTTCAGTTCAGCAAGGCATCAAGCCTTGCGCGCCTTATTCTCTTATATTTTTATTTCCCACCGTGCCCCTCGTCAAAGCCAAAAAGCACCTCGGCCAGCATTTTCTCCGCGACCTCTCCATAGCCCAGCGCATTGCCGACACCGTTGACGCCTGTCCCGACCTCCCCGTCCTCGAAGTAGGCCCCGGTATGGGCGTCATGACCCAATACCTCCGCCAGAAGCCCCGGCCCCTGAAAGTCGTGGAACTCGACGACGAAAGCGTGGATTACCTACGCCAGCAGTGGCCCGACATGGAAGACAACATCATCGCCGACGACTTCCTCAAGATGCACCTCGAACACACCTTCGACGGCCAGCCTTTCATCCTCACCGGCAACTACCCCTACAACATCTCCTCGCAGATATTCTTCAAGATGCTCGACTACAAGGAGCTTATCCCCTGTTGCACGGGCATGATACAGAAAGAAGTGGCCGAGCGCCTCGCCGGACAGCCCGGCACCAAGGCCTTCGGCATCCTTTCCGTCCTCGTTCAGCTGTGGTACGACGTGGAATACCTCTTCACCGTGCCCCCCGGCGTATTCTCCCCGCCCCCCAAGGTGCAGAGCGCCGTCATCCGCATGACGCGCAACAAGCGCACCGCCCTTCCCTGTCCCTACGACCTCCTGCGCCGGCTCGTCAAGCAGTCCTTCCAGCAACGGCGCAAGATGCTCCGCGGTTCACTGCGCGGCATAATCCCCGCCGACCACCCCTTCGGCACCCTCCGCCCCGAACAACTCTCCGTGGAGCAGTTCATACGCCTCGCCTGCGACGTAGCGGTGCGATAGCCGCCCACTTCGTCACTATTTTTGCAACTTCCGAACACTCTCAGCCCTCTTCTCACGAATAGCATCGGAGAAGAGGGTTTTCTTTCCCCCTTCCAGTTTCGTTTCAACAGCTGTTGAAAACTGTCCGCGTCGGCTCACCTTGAAAATAAAGGGAAGACGAGCGTACAAAAAAAGGGAAAAATCAAAAATCAGTGAATCAAGGGAACGGCGCCCTTGGCTCAAGAGCTGAATCAAGGGGTCTGACCCTCTGATTCACTCCGTGTAGAAGCGTATGAGACGGAGGAGTTCACGACGGCACACGGGGCAGAAGTCGGCACAGGTGTTGGTGCGCATACGGCAGTCGGCACAGGGGCGCCAGACGCCCTTGCTCTGGTAACCGCCGCCTTCGACAGTGCCCACGGGGCCGCACACAGGATCGACGGTGCCTACGAGGTCGGCCCACTTGGAGGGGAAATCGACGAGTGTGGTGAGGTTGGCTTCCCACGGTTCGCGGTCGGGATAGAAATATTCGGTGTATTGGTCGTCGTAGGCGTACTCGTCGGCAAGGGCGGCGAAGGAATGGCCGAACTCGTGGACGACAACGGGGAGAAAATACTTATGGCCGGTGGCGGCAAGGTTGTAGAAATTATAGATACCGCCTCCGCCGTAGGTGGAAGTGTTGGCAAGGATGATGATGTGCTCGGTGGGTATGCCGGCGAGGACGTCGTGGAGGTCCTTGAGGTGGAGCGTGGTGAGGTAGCGGTCGGAATAGAAGGTGTCGAAGTGGGCGGAGAGGGCCGTGTTGCGCCAGTCGGCGTTGCGGGGCACGCTGACGCCGCTCTCTGCGGAGGGACAGCCCACGGCGCGCACGTTGAAGCGTGAGCGGTAGGAACGGAAGGGCTCGTAGGAGAAGAGGGCCTCGGTGGCCTCGCGGGCTTCGCGATAGAACTTCTTCATTTCCTTCTTGGTGTAGCCCTCGGCGACGAAGGTAATGTCGATGCACTCCTCGGGCGTGCCGCTACTGATGAGAGTGCGCACGGGAGCCGTGGAGGCAGGTGCGCGGCGGATAAGAATGTCGGCGGGATTGAGGGGATGAGTGTAGGTGCAGACGATGCTGTCGCGGAAGTCGCGCAGGGTAAGGCTCACGACGACGCTGCGGCGGGGCTCGGGGATGAGCACAACGTTCTGAAAGGAACGGCTGCGGCGGGCTGCCTCCTCCGTGCCGGTCCATTCCTGGAAAAGGGTGGCGAAGGAATGGCAGTAGATAAGGCGGCCGGTAAGGGAGTCGGTGAGAGTGAGCTGCGCGTAGCCCTGCGTGGGGAAACTATCCAGATGGTGACGCCGCCCACACCACGTGCCGGGCTGGCGGATAACCTCGTCGAGCGCGGCTTGCTGATGAAGGCTGTCGCCCGTGAAGGTGTAGTCGAGGCGGAGGGTGGCGTCGCGGAAATAGCGGGCGAAGTCGGAGTCAGCATAGGTGGCTACGGCGCACAGGATACTAAAAAGCGTGAGAGATAAGAGGCGTTTCATTTAAGGAGTTTTTGGGAGAGCCAACGGCGCACGGGGAGGTCGTAGAACTTCATAAGGAGCCAGGCAAGAAGGATATTGAAAGCCACGAGGGCAAGGGCTATGGGCCATACGTCGGCCATGGAACCTTGGGTGTTGGGGAAGCCGATATAGGCGTAGAAGAGATACATGAAGGGATAGTGGACGGTGTAGAGGGGATAGGAGATGTTGCCGAGGAAGTTGGCCACCTTATTATCGGAAGAACCGGCCCGTGCGGCAAACCATACGACGAGGGGAAAGACGACGACGAGGAGTGCCATGATATAGAGGCCGTTCTGCCACGGTTGCTGGGGAGAGCCGATGAAGGGTACGGGGAGGGTTACAAGAAGGGCCGCGGCGGCAAGGAGGAAGGTGAGCCGTCCTTTCTTGGAGGAGGCGGAGGGAGCCTTGTGGCGCATGAAGAGGCGCGCCATGAGCATGCCGAGGCAATAGGGGAAGAGCATGCGTATCATTCCCCAGCCGAAACCGCCATCAACGAAGCTCCAACCCACGCCGAGATAGCCGAGACGGAGCACGGAATAGCCGAGGGCGATACCGCTGATGAGGGTAAGGAGGGCGAGAAGGGCAGTGGGGAGACGGCGCAGGAGGAGGGCATAGAGCACATTGCCGATGTATTCGAAGAAGAGGCTCCAGTGCGGGCCGTTGAGGGGGTACATCTCGCCGTTGCCGCGGACATCGCCACCGAAACCGGGCCAGCAGGGCACGAGGAGAAGGGCCATCATGAAGGCGAGGGTTATCCATCCGAGCGAAGCGTGATTGCCGCTCCAGTCCACCCCACCCTGTATGAGGAAGGTGACGAGGCCGAGTACGGCACCGGCAATAACCATGGGATGAAGGCGTATGAGACGGCGGAGAGCGAACTGACCCGTAGAGAGACCTTTCTTCCAACGTTGGTCATAAGCATAGCCGATGACGAAACCGGAGAGGAGGAAGAAGAAATCGACGGCGAGGTAGCCGTGGTCGCAGGGCTGGGTGTAGATACCGGTGCCGGCAGCCACCTCATAGCCGAAGCCCTCGTAGCAATGGTACCACAGGACGATGAGGGCAGCCACGCCGCGCAGGGCATCGAGAAGGTGAAGACGCGGATGAGGCATAGGGAATGAGAAATTATTGGACAGGGCCTACAATATTATTTTTTACTTTTTATTTTTTACTTCCAAATCCAGCGCGGCGGGGAATATGCGGCGGGGGTCGCCGAAGAGTTTGAGGCTTTCGTGGAACCAGCGCTCATCAAGGTCGAGGCGGCCGTGATAGACCTTGCGGCCGTTGAGATAGACGGTGACGGGCTGCGTGAGGTCCACGAGTTCCTCGCTAAGATAGAGGCGCACCTTGCCGGCAGTGCTGGGCATGAAGTCGCGGGCGAAGCGCATTTCTATGCCGAAGAGGCTGTCGCGCTGGGTTGTGGTGTAGGCCACGTCCTCCACGGTGAGGCGCACGTCCTGGCCGTCGATGGCCATGCGGTACATCTGGCGATAGGCGTCGCTGCGCTCAAGAACCTGTAGGTTGTAGAAGCCGTCGCGACGGCGGCCGTCCATCTCGAAGTCCTCCCAGTCGAAGGCGCGGGGCTGGGCGTTGCGGCGGAAATGGGAGAGCCAGGGTGTGGTGAGGCGGTAGTCGATGTGGTGGCCGCGGCCGGGGATGAGGTTGACGCGGTGGGCGTAGCGGCCGGGGTTGCGCACTTGCAGGGAATCGAAGGCCTGCTGCGTCCAGTAGGTGAGCTCGTCGCGATAGAAGCCCTTGTCCTGAACGCCGGTGAGAAGGGAGAAACCGATGTTGCTGCAGTTCTCCACGGGAGCGTTCTTCAGGGGTTCGCCGCCGGCCATGGGGCCTGCTGCGGCGAGGTAGTCGGCATAGAACGAGGCGAGGCGCTGGCTGCCGTAGCCGCCCTCGGAGATTCCGAAGAGATAGAGGCGGTCGGGGTCTATGCGGCCGGTGGCGAAGGCGAGGGTGAAGAGGCGCTCGTAGGCCCACTGCTTGCTGCGCTGATACCAGCGGTACCACTGG